>NZ_JBTSLF010000080.1:0-12598 GCF_054640775.1 Candidatus Aquicultor sp.
AAGGAATTTAACGGTTCTATAAGACAGGAATAATATCCAGATCGACGGTCACACCGAGGATATATTCCCGCTCGAGCCGCTCAAGGATAAATACGAGGCGCTCAACTGGCACGTGATAGAGGTGGACGGTCACAACATCCGCCAAATTATCGCGGCGTGCAAAGAAGCCAAAGCGATTTACGAGAAGCCGACGGCGATTTTGTGCCATACGATTCCTGGCAAGGGCGTAAGCTATATGGAAAACAACTACGAATGGCACGGCAAGGCCCCGACTAAAGAACAGGGCGATGTCGCGTTCGAACAGCTTAAAGCGGAGGAAGACCGCATAAAAGGGGAGATCGCAAATTATAAATCCACGCGCTCATCTTGTTGAGCCGTTATTTGGTAAAGATATAAAGAAAGCCGCGACCAGGGATGGTTATGGCCAGGGGTTGATGGAGCTGGGTGAATACAATCAGGATGTCGTGGTGCTCAGCGCCGATTTGACCGAGTCGACCAGGACGCTTGAGTTCTCGAAAAAGTATCCCGGCCGGTTTATCGAGGCGGGGGTTGCCGAGCAGAATATGGCGGGGATGGCGGCCGGGCTCGCGTTTGAGGGGAAAATCCCGTTTGCCAGCTCGTTTTCGGTATTTTCGCCGGGCAGAAACTGGGACCAGATACGCGTGAGCATTTGTTATAGCAGGGCGAACGTTAAAATAGCGGGCTCACACGCGGGGCTTGTTACCGGTGAGGACGGCGCCACCCATCAGGCGCTTGAAGATATCGCGATAACCCGATGCCTGCCGAATATGGTGGTCCTGGTTCCTTGCGACGTACTTGAGGCAAAAAAAGCGACTGTTGCCGCCTCACTATATAAAGGGCCGGTCTATCTTCGCTTTGCCCGCGAGAAAGTCCCTGTGATAACCACCTTTGAGACGCCGTTTGAAATAGGAAAAGCATTGGTTTTGCGCGAAGGGGACGATGCCGCCATTATTGCGTGTGGTACCATGGTCTATCCCGCGCTTGAGGCCGCTGAGAGCCTCGCGGCCGAGGGATATTCAGTGCGCGTGATAAACAACCCGTCGATTAAGCCGCTCGATACCGGCACAATCGTTGCCGCCGCTTTGCAAACGGGTGCTATCGTTACTGCCGAGGAACATCAGATCAACGGCGGTTTGGGTGGGGCGGTGGCCGAAGTCTTAGCGATGAATGCGCCGGTCCCACAGGAGATGGTTGCCGTCAACGACACGTTTGGCGAATCGGGCCGGCCAAAGGAGCTACTGGCAAAGTACGGCCTCACGCCGGAGCACATCGCGAGCGCCGTTAAGCAGGCCATCGGAAGAAAGCAAGAGCAGTAATGAATCGCCGCAAACTCTACGACGTAACGGTTCCGATTAGATCGAATATGCCCACCTGGCCGGGCGACCCCGGATTTGAACGCTCCATCGTGCACGCAATCGCCGAAGGGGCGTCCTCGGATGTTTCAATGCTCAGGATGGGGAGTCATACCGGCACCCACGTCGATGCCCCCGCGCATTTTCTGCCGGGAGGGGCTACCGTCGACCAGCTCGCACTGGATGTTTTGGTCGGTCCGGCGGCTGTATTCGAGCTTACCATTGAAAACGAGATTACCCAGGCCGATCTTGAGGCGCTCGACTTTGAAGGATGTGAGCGTGCCCTCTTTAAAACCCGAAACTCACGCCTCTGGGAGAGGGATGAGTTTACCACCGATTTTGTCTATTTCACCCCCGATGCCGCCCGATTACTCGTTGAAAAAGGCGTGCGGCTTGTCGGGATCGACTACCTCTCTGTTGCTGAGTACAAACACGGTACGGATGTGCATCGCATATTATTGCAGCACGGTGTTGTTATAGTCGAAGGCCTTGACCTATCAAAAATAGAGGCAGGCGCATATCAGGTAATGTGCCTGCCTCTAAAGGTTCTCGGGGCTGAAGGCGCCCCTGCGAGAGTGCTGTTAGCTAAACCTTAGTGTAATTCGCCATGTACATGATGTTTCTTACGTAGTGTATGGTCTCGCTGTATGGCGGGATACCGCCGTATCTGCTGACGGCGCCGCCGCCCGCGTTATACGCTGCGAGAGCGTGGTCCCAGCGTCCGAAGCGATTGAACTCGGCTCGCAGTATCTTCGCGCCGCATTCAAGCTGGGCGACGGGTGATGTTCTATACCTGCTTAACTTGTAGCCCATTGCCTTTACATTAAAAGGCATTACCTGGGTTAGCCCGATAGCGCCTACTCTTGATATAGCGCGCGAGTTCCATCCTGATTCTTGCTGGATAAGAGCAAAGAACAACTTGGGTGGAACGCCGTGCTTTTCGGCGGCGGCACGGGCTTTATCTCTGATAGTGAGAGGCTTGGCCGGTGCTGGTTTCGTTGCAAGACCCGTTGTTGGGTTTGCCGGGGCAGTTTTGACTGCTGCGGGTTTTGCCGGTGCCGGTTCGTTGGGTTCGGCTTGCAGCAGGGTATTGAAGCTGGACCAGATAATCAGGCTTACACATAAGCCGAGTACTGGTTTTGAGAAAGACGTTACTATCTGATTAATAATGAACCCTCCTTATTTTCAGAAGACTGCCGCAAAGACTTGGGCGGCCCTCAGGTTGCTTCTTGGCCAGCTTTGTGTTTCGCTCGACAGCCGTTGAGCGATCATCAAAAACACTCAACAGAGTTACCGATTTGAAACACAGTTTTTGTAACTTAGCCCGATTTGCAAGGAGATTCAAGCGTCAACGCACAGGAGCGCAAGCGGTCACGGGGTCTGAGTTATTTTCTGGTTTTTGAGACGGCGAGGGTCAAACATGCTGGATAACGGCGCAATACGCACAAGAAATGTAGTAGCTAAGTTGCTGACAGGATAAGAAAGGTGGCGAAAATTAGTTCGGATTCGAGCAGCTATCAAACCCGCATATTCGCGGGTGATGCCGTTGGTCTTGCGTGAAAACGGCTCGATTATCTTGCCGGACGCCTGGTCGCTGGAGTGGGCAAGCGACTAGACGCGGGTTCTTTTTTCATACTTGTTTCTGAGCAACACCGAAACCGCGTTCATTGACAGCAGCACTACAAGCAGGACCATAATCGCTGCCGCTGCCAGGTGGCTGAAATCTTCCTGGGGTTTTGATATCCAGCTGAATATTTGAATCGGCAATACGGTAAATCCGTCCATGGGGCTTCTTGGCGTGAACGCGACAAACGAGAGCGCGCCGATGAGGATAAGCGGGGCCGTTTCGCCGATGGCCCTCGAAATCGTAAGGATCGCCCCGGTGAAAATACTTGGGAGTGACGCCGGGATGACGATGTGCCAGATTGTCTGCCATCTTGTCGCCCCCATCGCTAAAAATGCCGTCCTCAGGGAGCTTGGCACGCTTCGTATGGCCTCACGCGCGGCGATTATCATCACCGGAAGAACGAGCAGTGTCATTGTGAGCGCCCCGGCCAGGATACTGCGGCCTAGCGCCATTGTCCGTACAAATATGGCTAGACCGAGGATGCCGTACACGATTGACGGTACGCCAGCCAGGTTTGCGATGTTGATGTCTATAATATTCATCAACCGGCTTTTGGGGGCGTATTCTTCCAGAAATATAGCGGTAGCGACGCCGATTGGAAACGCAAAAAAGGCCGTTAATGCGGTAACCCACAAGGTTCCCGATAGCGCCGAGAGAATTCCAGCGTTTTTAGGCATAAACGACGGGAAGCTGGTCATAAAGTGCCAGCTAAGCCAGGGTAGACCTTTTCTCACAATGTCTACGAGAAGCACGACAAGGGCGCCTACTGCAATAATGCAGGCGAGGAGCATCAATTTATGGAATATAAAGTCTTTTGCGGCGCGCTTTTTCAAGTGCCTTTGATATGCGGCGGTATCCATGCTCATTTACTCGTACACCTCCCTGAATCGGCGGGTTATCATTTGTCCTACGATGTTGATCAGTAGGGTAATCACGAAGAGTAACGTCCCAACGGCGAAAATAGTCTTATACTCGATTGTCCCTTGCGGCGTATCACCCATGCTGATCGAGACGATGCTTGCGGTCATCGTCTGGATGCTCTCCAGCGGGTTAAGCGTAAATTTTGGCGTCGACCCCGCGGCAAGCATTACGATCATCGTCTCACCTATGGCTCTCGAAATTGCCAGTATAAATGAGGCGATAACCCCGGAAAGGCCGGCAGGTAGCACGATCTTCGTCGCAACTTCGTAGGGGGTCGCGCCAAGCGCGAAACCGGCTTCTTTTAGCGTTTTAGGTACGGAAATAAGCGCGTCCTCGCTAAGAGAGGAGATCATCGGGATGATCATAATACCTACCACGATACTTGCGCTGAGCGCGTTGAATGGAGGTAAGCCGGGCAGGAAGTTTTTTAAGAGTGGGGTAACAAAGGTCAGCGCGAAATATCCGTATACAACGGTGGGGATTCCCGCGAGAACCTCAAGCAGCGGTTTGATAACTCTTCTAACAGTCGGGCCTGCATACATGCTTAGGTAGATCGCACTCGCCAAGCCGAGCGGCAGCGCGACGATACTCGACCCGATGAGGATTACCGTCGTGCCGGCTACAAGGGGCAGGACACCGAAATGTTTGTCGAGAAACAGCGGGGTCCACTGGGTATCGGTTAAAAACTTGCTTATTGGAACTTCTTTGAAAAAGGAGAATGTTTCAGTAAACAACGATAAGATAATCCCGATCGTCGTTAACACTGAGATCAAGACCGAACCAAAAAGAAGAGCATAAATCAGTTTCTCTTTTATATCACGCCATTTGAACTTTTGCTCTGCGACCCCGAGAACTAATTCTGTTGCGTCGTCGGGGACGATTTCGGGAGCGAGGCTGCTTGTTTCTTCTGTCATGTTCAATCCCATCACCCTTTATAAAATCAACGGCGATAGCATCAGCGCCGGATTACCGGCTACTGATGCTATCCACATGGATTCTATTTATTCGACTTTGTGCACAACTCCCAATTACTCGACGAGCTTAAGGCTTTTATCGTAATCAGCTGAGTTTAGCGGTATGTATCCTACATCTGAGACGAGCTTAGTTCCGTCAGTCAGGTAGTATTGAATAAACGCTTTGACTTCGGGACGCTCGAGTGCCTTCTTGCTCACATAGATGAAAATCGGACGAGCGAGCGGCTTGTACGAGCCGTCTTTAATGCTTTCTTCGGTCGGTTCAACCGGCCCTGTGCCACCATCAACCGCAAGAATGTTTAACTTGTTTTCATTCTGCTTATAGTAGGCATATCCAAGGAACGCAAGGCCACCCTTGTCGCCCTCGACACCCTGAACCATTACATTGTAGTCTTCACTGACCTGATAATCGGTGCGGATTGCTCCTTCCCCACCATTGATCTCATCGGTAAAGTAATCAAACGTTCCATGTGCGCTGCTCGGACCATAGAGGGAGAGCTTGGTATCTGGCCATGCGGGATTAACCTGTTTCCAGGTCGAAATCTTGCTACCCGGCTCCCATATCTTCTTAAGCTCGGCAGTCGTGATTGATTTCGCCCAGGTGTTGTCCTTATTGGTAACTAGTGAGATACCATCATAAGCGACAGGAATTTCGATGTACTCAAGACCGTTTTTCTTTGCATCGGCCTTTTCCTTGTCTTTAATCGGCCTTGAAGCATCGCTTATGTCGGTCTCGCCTGCTATGAACTTTTTAAATCCGCCGCCTGTTCCAGACGACCCGACGGTAACGTTAACGCCAGGGTTTGCTTTCATGAAATTCTCTGCCATGGCCTCGCTGATTGGAAACACCGTGCTTGAACCGTCGATTTTGACGTTTCCGGAAAGACTTGCATTGGAGCCCTTCTCTGAACTACCAGTGTTGCTGTTGCTTGTATCGCCGCTCGAACCGCATCCAACTATCGCAATAGCGACTACGAGGGCAAAAGCTGCGATTACTACCAACTTTGTTTTCTTAGAGAAACGGGAAAATAATACCATTTAAACCTCCTAAAGGATATGTGGCGCATTTTGATTGGGCCCGTGTCCTCAACATGTGCCTATACTCAGAATAGGGTGAAGTGGGTTTCTAGTGGTGAAAAAGATGTAACCATTTTGTAAAAAAATTGTTAACTCTACCCGTGCGGTTGCGGGCGCTAGGGGAGGAGGCTAACCGCTGATAGACGGAAACCGCACGGTAAATGTACTGCCGATTCCGAGGGAGCTGTTTACTTCGACTGTGGCATTATGGTTTTCGGCAATATGCTTGACGATGGAGAGACCCAGGCCGGTCCCGCCGGTTTCCCTGCTTCTTGCCTTATCAACGCGGTAGAAGCGCTCGAAAATCCTGGAGATCTCACGTTGTGCAAGACCGATGCCGTTGTCTTGAACGATGAGGTCGATATGCGAACCGGCCGGTTCGATTTTTACGTCGATCTTACCGCCCGACATCGTGTACCTGATGGCGTTGTCCACCAGATTTCGTATGAGCGTTAACAGTTGTTCGTTATCCCCAACGATCAACGGCACGTTCTCGGGGATGCTCAGATTGAGGGAAAGCCCTTTGCTTGCGGCAAGCTGGAAGAAGCTTAAGCCGACCTCATTGACAAGCTCTCCAAGATCGGTCGGCACTTTTTCGATCGCCTCGTGCTGTGTTTCGAGCTTTGAGAGATCGATGAGTTCTAATACCATATTGATAAGCGTGCTTAGCTCTTTATCCAGCCGTTTGATAAATACTCTGCTCGAAGCCGGGTCGGTATCGATACTACGCAGCAGTGTTTCAGAGAGGAGCTTCAAGCCCGTTAAAGGTGTTTTTAGCTCGTGAGAAATGTTGGCGACAAAGTCTTTTCTCAGTTTCTCGACCTGTTTCTGCCTGGTGATATCCCTGATTACGGCAAGGGTTTGTATCTCGCCAGTGCTACTTTTAATCGGCATGACGCGGATTCGAAGCCGTCGAAACGGCGCCTGCAGGTCGATCTCGTCCAGGACTTCCTTGCCGGATGCTACGGATTCCTGGACGGCGCGGTCAAGATCGAAGCTTCTAATCGAATGGAGTACCGGATAGCCGGTAATGCTGTCGGTTCTGATTTGGAAAATCCGCTCGATAGCGGGGTTGGTCAAAATAACCTCGCTGTCGCCGTTAATTAGGAGGATGCCCTCGGCCATATTATCCAGGATGAGGTCGACCTTGGCCTTTTCAGAGCGCAGTTCATCGATCCGTCCCTTAAGATTCGCTGCAAGGTCGTTAAGCGACTTTGATAACTCACCAATCTCGTCTTGCCTTTCAATCGGGAGGCGTTGCTCGAGGTCGTTATTAGACATGCGCTCCGCCATAATCGTCATCCGGCTTAAGGGGCTGGTTAAGGAGCGCGAGAGCCAGTAGCTCATCAAAACCACCAGGAGCGCCACACCGACTACGATTACAAGAATCTCAGCGTTGCCGATCGAGGCCCGCAATATCAAGCCGGTGATCAGAGCGGTAAGTACTGCAAGCAACCCATAACTAATGGCAAGTTTTTTTCCTATACGCATGGGATTTTCTCCTCGGCTTGGAATTTATAGCCGAGGCCGTGGACGGTTTGGATATAGGAGAACTTGGAGTGCTCCTCTATTTTATTGCGGATGCGCCGTATGTGCACATCGATCGTGCGGCTTGACGCATAAAACTCGTACCCCCACACGCGTTCGGCAAGGTCCTGGCGGGTAAATAAGACACCGGGCTCGGATGCGAGAACGGTTAAGAGCTGGAACTCCTTCAGGCGCAGTTTGATATCTTTGCCGCCGACCTCGATGATATGTTTCACCATATCAAGCGTGAGATCCCCTATTTTGATGGTGGATGATTCGGTGGTTTTCTTAAGGGTTCGCTTCAAATTCGCGCGGATGCGGGCGACCAGCTCTTCGATGCTAAACGGTTTGGTGATGTAATCGTCGGCCCCGACGCTGAACCCTTTAAGCTTGCTGCGCTGGTCTTCGAGGGCTGTGATCATAATAATCGGCACGTTCTCATCGGACTCACGGATTTTCTTGCAGACCTCAAAGCCGTCCATGCCGGGCAGCAACAGATCGAGCAGGATGAGGTCGGGAGTGTGCTTATGCATCTCTTCAAGGCCTTGAACCCCGTTTTCGGCGGTCGCCACAGTGAAGCCGGCGCCTTTCAAGCTGTACTCCACGGTTTCCCTAATTAACAGATCGTCCTCGATAACAAGAATCTCGGCCATAAACTAATTCACATTCCCCTCGCGTATATAGTAAGTGACTAGCATTGATTTTACAATCATTGCTAGTCTGCAGGCACAAAGGCGCCTATTCCTTAGGCCGATCCGGGGAGTAGATAACAGCCAGGGTTCGAACAATCGCGACCGCCAGCATTGCGCCACCCATGGCGAGTATCTTTGCCGTATCGAAGCTTTGTTCCGAAAAGCGTATCCAGATTTCTTTGAATGTGAATACCAAGGTCGCATCTGCGATGTACGTAATCTTGACCCGTTCTTCCTTGAAGTAGTCGAGCAGTACGCGGAAGAGTTCGACAAAGATGAAGACGATCATTACATCGTTGAGAAGGCTATGAAAGCCGGTAGAGAACAAATCGCCGGTAATCAAATGCGGTAGACGTATCAGGATTTGGATTGTGCCGGCCAAAAGAGCCAGTAGAACGATAACAATCAATACATCGATAATCAGGTTGCTTATCGATCGATATGATACGCTCAAGGCTTTCTTACGACAATCTGCCCTGATTATCTTGCGCAAGACCAGGTTTATATAATTTCCGTTTTGCTTAGCTAGGCGTTTCTCGGCTAATGACATCGACTTATCACCTCCCAGGTCAAAATTGTGATGGACAAATAATGAGCAGGGGCGTTGTTGGGGAGCCCCTGCTCGTGGATAAGTAGCTTTGGATATATCATGTACAGAACATAGCACCTTATAAAGCGGCGTTGGTTAAAGGTTTGCTAACTGTTTGTTATAAAATTGTTAAACTCGCGTGTTTTGAGTAAAACACGCGAGTTTAGTTTTACTTTTTTATTGAGTAGCACTTTACAAAACAGTTGCTTACAATACTTAAATAATTGATAATGAGTCTTGACTCGGGCACGCAGTATGCTCTGCTAGCATATACGTACCTGGCTATATTGGGAGACCTAAATTATGCAAGAGAAAACCAAAGTTGAATTTAAAAACGTCTCGTTCTTTTACGGTTCGTTCAAAGCCATCGATAGCGTATCGTTTAAGCTGCCTAAAAACCAGGTGACGGCGTTCATCGGCCCGTCTGGCTGTGGCAAATCGACTGTGCTTCGTATTATCAACCGGACCAACGAGATAACGATGAGCACCCGTGTAGAGGGCGAAGTACTCATCGATGGCATCGATATATACAAAAACGGCACCGACCCGGTGCAGCTTCGCAAGCGCGTCGGCATGGTGTTCCAGAAGCCGAACCCGTTTCCGAAAAGTATTTATGAAAACCTGGCGCTAGGCCCGAAAATACATGGCACGAAGAAGAAAGGCGAGCTTGATGACCTGGTTGAAGAGAGCCTCAGGAAAGCGGCGCTCTGGGATGAGGTAAAAACCACCCTGCATAAATCGGCGTTTCAGCTCTCGGGCGGGCAACAGCAGCGCCTCTGCATAGCAAGGGCGCTCACGATCAAGCCCGAGCTTCTGCTTATGGACGAGCCGTGTTCGGCCCTTGATCCCATATCAACGCAGAAGATCGAAGACCTTATCGATACTTTGAAATCCGATTACACCATCGTGATGGTAACCCACAACATGCAACAAGCCGCCCGCGTGTCTGATTATACGGCCTTCTTCCTGGTTGAAGAGACCGGTGCACCGGGCACGCTGGTTGAGTTTGCGGACACATCCACCATATTCACCCGTCCCACACATAAGAAAACAGAGGACTATATTACAGGACGCTTCGGCTAAAAGGGAGTACTTGGGTAGTGAGAAGAACCTTTCATGAGGAACTAGAAGTTTTACATAAATCGGTGTTACAGATGGGATGCCTCGTCGAAGAAGCGGTCCAGGGCGCTATCGTCACGATCACCGATCCCGACCCATCCCTTGTTGCCAAGATAATCGTCGGTGACGATAAGATCGATCAGATATTCGATGAGATCGAGAACAATTGCTTTATGATGCTCGCTACCCAGCAGCCGGTCGCGCGTGATTTACGGCTTATTGCCTGCAGCATCAGGATTATCAGCGATCTCGAGCGAATGGGGGATCTTGCAATAAACATCGCTAAGGCATCTCCGGGGGTAAATGAAGGCAAGCCCTTGGTGGCCTCGGATGTCTTAACAAAGATGGGGAATGCCGTTACGTTTATGATTGCCGATGCCCTGCAGTCGTTCACGAAATACGATGTAAGTCTTGCTGAGGCGGTGGAAGATCAGGATGACCGGATAGACGGTATGTACACAGAACTCTTCAGCAAACTCTTTGATTACGGCGGCGACCATGAAATCAGTTGCGCGATAAAATCGGCCTTTGTCGGTCGTTACCTCGAGCGTATCGCAGACCACTGTGTTACCATCGCCGAGCGCGTAAACTTCCTCGTTAAAGGTATGGAGTAACGTTTCCCCTGTCTCAATTATCTCGATTAATCGGCGCAGATTACGCCGATTGTCTATGAAACATCGGATTTAATGCCCTATGGCAGCTGCAGCACAACGAATCATCAGGTTCTCTATAGAGGGATAGCTTGCATCCACAGCGCTGGCAAAATGCCAACTCTGTCACACGTTTTGGTCCAGCGAGGACTTCTTCTAAAGTTTTTCCGTTGTTACCGCTGAATGATACGCCGCGAACGATAGAACCTTTCATCTCTGGATCAATCCTTTCTCCGTCTGGTTAGGCACTGTCAATTGCTAGGTTAGTTTTATGGTCACGCCGTATTTTTCCCCGATAATAATCCTTCTAAACCTAGTTACGAAGAGATTTTTAAATAATTCTCCAATCAGTTGTTGTTCAGGGGTGGGGTAGGTCGGTCGGCAAGCAGGCATCGAGCGGGTGATATACGCTATTCGTCCTGAAAAAAGAGCCTGTCGAGTCCGGTAATCTCGAAAATTCTACGGATGTTGGGATGTGCGTTTTCGACTTTGACCGACGAGACCCCGCCAAGGCGTTTTCTTAGCACGATGAGGAGTCTTAGGAAGTAGCTATCGGCGAACTCGAGTTTGCTTAAATCGAAGACGATTTTATCGACCCCATTGAGCTTTCGTGACAACGCGCGCCTGAGTTTTGAACTCCCCGATAGGTCGGCTTCACCGGCAAGGCGCACGGTGAGTGTGCTGTCATGGCGCTCGAACTCGTATGAGACGGTGAGGTCCGTCGCGCTCGGTCTTTTATGCGGTTGTTGCCTCGAATTATTCTTTTCGGCCATGGTAGAATCTAATCCCTAATGGTTAATCGCGTGTCGTGAAAGTCCGTGAAGGTCGCAGATAACCGTCTTATTATTGTTATGCGACTAAATACGTTCCGGCAAACTTAAGCGTAGTGATTTTTTTTATTAAAAATAGCTGATGCAGGCCTATATGGCCTGCCTGCTGGGCGACCCGTTGCAGCTTGTCGGTGCCGGGAGATGCAGCTATACTTGAGAACAGCGCGTTTTTAGAACGATAGGTGATATTATTGAGTAATATAAGGGTCGGCGGCCAGGCGTTTGGCGACGGCGTTTTAATGAGGACAAAAAAATACTGGGCACTTGTAAAAGAGGACGGCTCATCAGAGTTCGGCTCGGTTTCCTCGTGGCTTGACCATCATCCACGCTGGAACGTGTTCTTCATCCGATCGGTGGTTTCGTTCATCGAGATGGTGAAGTTCGGCTTCCAGACCTACCGGAAAAACCCGGCGGCTGCAAATCGCCGTCTGCTTCTCTGGGTAGGAATCTACATCGCCATTACACTGCCTCTTTCGATGCTGGCTAGGACTTATCTCGAGCCGAGCCTAGTGGTGAACGCCGTGTCCCAGTTCTTCTACCTGATGTTAGCCCTCTGGACGATCAGCAAGGGGATGACGGGCCGGATATGGACATATCACGGCGCAGAGCACAAGGCGGTCAACGCATTCGAGCAGGAAAAAGACCTGAACGATGCGGCGCAGATACAGAGCTGCTCCAGGATACATCCAAGATGCGGCACGAACCTCGTGTTCATCATCATGGTCCTGACATCGCTCTACTTCCCGTCACCGCAAAGCACCGTCAGCTTGGCGTTTTCAGGGGTGTACTCGATATTTGCGCTGACGATGTCGCTCGAGCTGTTCCGCCAGTTGATGAGATGGCCCAAGTTCATCTTGACCAAGGTCATGCTCTTCGGCGGCCAGACGTTGCAGAAGTTTGTCACCACGAAAGAGCCGGACGACGACCAGGTCATGGTCGCATCCAAAGCCCTGCAGCTGGTCCTGGCCCTCGAGACCATGGATAGCAACCGCGCGGCACAAACAACAGCGAATGCCGCTAATTAGGGCAGAAACTTAACGTTAAAAGACTGAAACCGACGGAGGCCGAGCCAATCGGCCTCCTTTCTTTTTAGGCGCGCCCAGCTTAGCTGGGCCGCACTTGCGGGTGAAAGTCCCGTTCCGGTAACCACCAAGGGGCCGGATAGCTAATCCCGGTGCGTCGCAGTAATGCGGGGTGCTAAGCGGGAGGATAAAGTACC
>NZ_JBTSLF010000081.1:0-12257 GCF_054640775.1 Candidatus Aquicultor sp.
CGAGAAGGGACGGAGTAGTAATAAATGGCTTTACAGGGGAGATTGTATGGGATCGGCATCGGTCCCGGGGATACGCAGTTGCTGACACTTAAGGCGGTCGATGTCCTCAATTCGGTTGACGTGATATTCACGCCACGCTCGGCCCCAAAACGCGACAGCATCGCGCGAACGATTATCGAACCGGTCCTTAAGGGGAAGGCGCAGGTCGTAGAATTGACCTTTCCGATGACCAAGGACACGGCTGAGCTGGAATCGCATTGGTCGACGGCCGCCGCCGAGGTTGCGGGTATTTTACGTGAGGGCAAAGACGCGGCGTTTGTAACGCTCGGCGACCCGTTTTTCTACAGCACATATATCTACCTGTACAAGAAACTGAAAGAAGAGTATCCCGAGGCGGATATCATAACGCTACCGGGCATCAGCTCGGCGTTCGCATCGGCGTCGGCCGCCGGTGTGCCGATTGCGATCGGTGACGAAAAGCTGGCGATAATCCCGCTATCGCGAGACACCGCCACCATACGCCCGTATCTCGAGATGTTCGACACCGTGATCATCCTCAAAGTCGGAGAAAAGCTGCGGGGTCTCATCGACGTATTGACCGATATGGGCCTGCAAGACAACGCTGTTCTCGTCCAAAAAGTGTCCCAGGAGGGCAGCGAACGTATTATAACCGGCCTCTCCGGCCTCACCGAAGCGGAACTTGACGAAGTGGGCTATTTATCGACGGTTATGGTCAAGAAAAATATATAGAATCGATAGGATGGTACGATGAAGGTTTATTTTATAGGGGCCGGGCCGGGTAATCCCGAGTTGATAACGGTGAAGGGGCAGAGGTTGCTCCGAGAGGCCGATGTTGTGATTTATGCGGGGTCGCTCATCAACCCCGTGCTTCTCGAGAACTGCAAACCTGAGTGCAGGCGCATCGACAGCGCCGATTTAAGTTTGGAGGAAGTAACCGAACTCTACCGGGAGGCCGATGGCGGCGATGCGGTCGTAGTCCGGCTGCACTCCGGGGAGCCAAGCCTGTACGGCGCGATAAAAGAGCAGATAGACTGGCTTGAGCAGCAGGGCATCGGGTATGAGGTGGTGCCCGGCGTTAGCTCGTTTAGCGCTTCGGCTGCCGCGCTCAGCGCCGAGTTGACCTTACCGGGGGTTTCGCAGACTGTAGTGATCACGAGAATGGCCGGCAGAACCCCCGTACCACCGGGCCAGGAAATCAGCTCACTTGCCGAGCACACGCCTACGATGTGTATCTTTCTTAGCGTTCATATGATAGAGAATCTGGTAGACGAACTTAAGGCGGGCTATCCAGAGGATACGCCGGTTGCTGTGGTAGAGCGCGCATCCTGGCCGGATGAGCGGATTGTTCGCGGCACGCTGTCGGATATCGCCGGCAAAGTAAAAGAGGCAGGCATCAACAGGACGGCCATGATAGTCGTCGGCGGCGTCCTCGATGGAACCTACGACCGCTCAAAACTTTACGACCCGCAGTTCACCCACGGCTACCGTAAGGCGAAGAACTAATAAAGAGGAACAGCTTGATTTCAGTCATTCTGAAGGGGCGAGTAGCGATTACATGTCATTCTGAACGAACCCTCAGCTATAGATTTACGAAGCTATCAGATGCACTCATATTTGTGATATTCTGGAATAGTTGAGTAGGGCGACGATGCAAGTAACAACGTCTTCTTAAAGGTGGTATAAAAAAGTGAAGCTTGCGGTGCTTACCGTAACCGAGAACGGCGTCAAAATCGCAGATCGGATCAAAGGAAAGCTGGAGGATGAGGTCGAGATATTCGAGCCTCCTAAGGCAGAAGACCAAAAACCATGGCTCATGGAGCTCGTTAAGGATGTCTTTCAAGACTATGATGCAATGGTCTTTGTTTCGGCCGTCGGCATTGCCGTAAGAGCGCTTGCCCCTCACTTAAAGGACAAAACAGTCGACCCCGCCGTAGTCGTGGTCGATGACGGCGGTTCTTACTCGATAAGTCTTGTATCCGGCCATATTGGTGGCGCGAACGACCTGGCGAGAAAGGTTGCCGATGCGGTCGGCGCGATGCCGGTAATCACGACGGCGACCGATATCGCGGGAAAGCCGGCGATCGACCTCTTCATGAAGGATTTGGGGTTGAAAACCACCGACACGGCTGCGCTTAAACGAGTATCCTCGGGCATTCTTCGCGGTGATTCGGCGTGCATATTCGCCGATATCGGCCTCGGGCGCTGGGGAGACAGGGCAAAAGCTTCATACAGCGTGAGGCCGCTAAGCCAGCTTAAGAAATACAGCAAAAATTACGACCATATTGTGGTCGTCGTAGATGATAAACCGGTCGAGACGGTCAAAAAGGCGCTTGTTCTAAAAACGCGGCGCGTTTTTGCCGGGGTCGGCTTCAAAAAGGATATCACCCCCGAAAAAATAAAACAGGCAATCAGAGGATCTCTTGCAAAAAAAGGACTTCACGCTCATAACCTCAAAGGGATAGCGAGTATAGATATTAAAAGCGAAGAGGAAGCGTTGCGTAAAGCAGCGGAACATTTTAATGTTGCGGTTTCCTTGTATCCTGCAGTGGAGCTTGATGAGGTCGCACCAAGCAGATCGGATTTTGTGATGGATAAGGTAGGTGCAGGAGGAGTATGCGAACCCGCGGCAATTCTGGCCTCGAAGGATGGAGCGTTGATAGCTCCGAAAACGGTTTACGGAAAGGTAACTGTGGCTCTGGCAGAGGAGGAATAATAGTAGTAGGCATCGGCCCCGGTAACGAGGCTGATATGACGGTTGGGGCGAGAGATGCGCTCCAGATATGTGATACCGTCGTCGGATATAAAAGCTACGTGAAGACGATCTCTGAGCTGGCTCAGGGAAAAGAAATACTGCAATTTGGAATGCGCAAAGAGGTCGAACGCTGCACGAAAGCAATCGAGCTGGCAAAAGAAGGAAAGCTCGTGGCGCTCGTGAGCAGCGGAGACCCCGGCATCTACGGGATGGCCGGGCTGGTTCTTGAACTTGCGGCCTCCGAAGATATCGATATCGAGATAGTGCCCGGCGTAAGCGCGGTAAACGCCGCCGCTTCGGCCCTTGGCGCGCCGCTCATGCACGACTTTGCGGTTATAAGCCTCAGCGACCTGTTGACCCCCTGGGAGAAAATCGAAACGCGATTGAGATGCGCTGCGACGGCCGATTTTGTAACGGCCCTCTATAATCCCAAAAGCACAAAGCGCAACTGGCAGATAAAGACCGCACGGGATATCTTTATGCAATTCAGGAACCCGAAAACACCGGTCGGTTTGTACGCCAAGTCGAATGGGGCGCAGAATTATTACATAAGCGACCTGGCATCATTCGTCGATCTCGATATCGACATGAATACAACCGTTATTATCGGAAACAGCCAGACCTATGTGGCCGACGGCCGCATGATCACGCCACGGGGCTATAAGATATGATCCTAGTCCTCGGCGGCACCACTGAGGCGAACCAGCTTATACAACTGCTAATAGAGAAAAACATCCGGGCGATAGTAAGCACCGCTTATGATTTTGCCGAGGAATTCATCCCAAAGGATCCCCTTATCACGCATAGAAGCGGAAAACTAAACCGCGATGGGCTGCAGGCTTTGATTAAGCAGAATGCTATCAAAGTGGTCGTTGATGCGACGCATCCCTATGCCCTGGAAGTCAGCGATAATGCCAGGATCGCCTGCGAGGCCACTGCTGCAAGGTATGTCAGGCTCGAACGAGACTCATCGGAAACCGTTGAAGGCGCGAACATATATCGCAGTGCGACGCACGAAGAAGCTATTGTCAAGGCGTGCGAACTCGGCAACACGATATTTATTGCCACAGGAAGCAACCATGCGAAAGCCCTATTTGATGCGGCGAAAGGGAAGCACTGTGATATCTATATACGGGTTTTGCCGGATGAGGCCTCTATAAACAAGTGCCTTGAAGCGGGGTTTGCAAAAGACCGGATAATTACCGGAATCGGCCCGTTCAGTTATGAAGATAACCGGATGCTTTGGGATGAGCTAGGAATCGATGTGGTCATCACAAAAGACAGTGGTGTTGTGGGGGGCCTGCCGGAGAAGCTAAAAGCTGCGGAGGTTCTTGCAATATCCGTAATCGTTGTCGACCGACCCCATCCTGCAAGCGAAGGCTCCTTGAGCATACCCGAGATAGTAAGGGCGCTTGAGAATTACCAAGCGACCTAAACCCTGACACTATAAGATAGCTTCCCTAAAACCTTTCATTCTTCTATCGGCGCATATTAAGACGACACAAGCCACTCGGGGTGCATCATCGTGCTGTCGTGGGCGTGGGTTGTTTTGTATGTCTCGAAGGTGCCGTTCTCTGCGGCGGAGGCTGTGCGGGAGAGGATGTCGCCGACCTCATCGTCGCTTAGCGGGCTGAAGCTGGTCGCCGCCTCTATCGCCTGGTTTAAGTTATCGTGTGACTGGATGCCGGTGATAACCACGGAAACCGGTAGGTTCATAACGTAATGAAGCGCTTCGATAGCGCTGACCGTTCCGGTATCGAAGATGTGTCCCGCGCAGAACGGTTTCATCCCTAAGACCCCGATGTTTCGCTCGATAAGCACCGGAAGCACTTGCTTTTGAAAACTATTGAAATGCGGATCCAGCACATTGAGCGGCATTTGAACGGTATCCCAGATAAAGGGCTCCTGGAGCATCTTTAAATGTATACCGGGGTCTTTGTGGCCCGTAAACCCGATATACCGGATTTTCCCCTCGTCCCTGGCCTCATCGAGCGCTTCCATGGCGCCGCCTGGTGAAAAAGCCTGCTCCGGGTCATCCCAGCGGATAACTTCGTGCAATTGCAGTAGGTCGATATGGTCGACTCGCAGGCGCTTAAGGCTCTCGTCTATTTGCCCCTTTGCCGCCTTTTTAGTGCGCCCATCGACCTTGGTCATCACGAACGCACGGTCGCGATAGGCGCCTTTTAAGGCGTCACCCATCCGGCGTTCGCTTTCGCCGCGATGGTAATCCCAGGAGTTATCCATAAAATTAATGCCCCTATCGATTGCTTCCCTTATGATACTGATAGCCTCCGAGCGATCTTCGATTACCCCGATATGAAAGCCGCCAATACCGATTAACGAGACCTTTTCTCCGGTTCTTCCGAGTTCGCGATTGGGGATATCTTGAGTCATAGTATAACCTCGCTTTATATACCTGATATCTTTGCTCTGCGCCTGACGTGCTCTATTGCTGTGATAATTCCCTGCTCGGTTCGCCGGTAAACCATAATAATATTTTGACAAGCGGGCGTTTGTCGTTTAGGATTCAAGTAATCATCATAGCCTCCGGCATATGTAGTAGCCGCATAGGAAGTAAGGTATTTGGATAGCAAGGGGTGAGCCTCAATGTCAGAAATAGAACACTCGATGTCCGAGATAACGTATAGGAATGCAAGGCCAGAAGAGTGCGAGCAGATATTCCAGCTCTGGCGTGAATTCTGGCCCGATAGACCCAGCTACGAGATCCGTTTGAAACCGAAAATAGAGAATGACCCAGACCTTGTCTATATTGCCGAAGCCGATGGGGAAATAATAGGCACGATAATCGGCGGCGACGATGGCTGGTGGGGCTGGATGTACCGCCTTGCGGTTAGGCCTGATTATCGACAACGCGGCGTTGCGCTAACCTTGATTAACGAAATGCTAGCCAGACTAAAAGAGAGAGGCGTTAATTATATCAATCTTATCGTGCCGCCCACGAATACGCCGGTTCTGCGCCTCTTAGAAAAATTCGGGTATACGGCGACCGAGGATAGGCGGTTATGTATCAGAGTACAGTAGTGTTTGCAGCCGATCGCACTACCGCTTGCAATAGCATCAGCAGTGATAGCCGCCAAACTACATGTAGTCGATCTGCAGTACCGGTTAATGTGTGTTTGACAATCGGGCGTTTGGAATATACAGTAATTTTGGAAAGTGAATATATGTCCGGGTGCCGCTAAACGCGGAGAATAGGGAAGCCGGTGAGAATCCGGCACGGGCCCGCCACTGTAAACGGAAAGCCCCCGCAGATGCCACTGGTACTTAGGTACCGGGAAGGCGCGGGAGAGCGTTATATCCGTAAGCCAGGAGACCTGCCCAGGACAAACATTAGATGCTCAACGAGGAAGGAGTGTTGTTATAACGATTTACGTACCCCTCGGAATGCCGGGGGAATTTTTTTTGGGGAGAAGCCAGGAGCCAGGAGCCAGAGGAATTACGAATGGCGAATTTCGAATTACGAATTAGTGTGGATCGAGAATGAGGGGCATGATACTGGTGAACGCGTAACCTTGGATTATACTGGGAGGATGAAATGGGATTATTGCAGGAAGCTTTGGAGAACATAAAGCCGCTGGATGCAGAAGCGATGAAGGCGGCGGGGGCGAGGCAGGAGCAGCTTACGAAGCCGGCCGGTAGCTTGGGTGTGCTGGAGGAGATATCGATAAAGCTGGCGGGTATCACGGGCAGCGTTATGAGTGAGGTCGATAAGAAGACCATCGTCGTTATGGCGGGGGACCATGGGGTTACCGATGAAGGGGTATCGGCGTTTCCCAAGGAGGTCACACCGCAGATGGTCATGAATTTTGTGCACGGTGGTGCGGCGATCAACGTTTTGGCACGTCACGCGGGCGCCCGTGTGGTCGTTGTCGATATAGGGGTGGATGCTGAAATCGATAATCCTCACGTGCTGTCGATGAAGGTAAAAAACGGCACGGACAACTTCGCAAAGGGCCCGGCGATGACCAGGGACGAGGCGATACGGGCGCTTGAGGTCGGCATCGAAGTCGCCAACAGAGAGATAGACTCAGGTGTGAGGCTGCTTGCAACGGGCGATATGGGCATAGGGAATACCACCCCGAGCAGCGCGATACTTCTAGCCCTCACCGCAAAGCCGGTCGATGGCTTGGTCGGTCGCGGAACCGGTATTGGAAACGGTGATCTCGACCACAAGAGAAAAGTCATAGTGGATGCCATCGACATGTTGCACCCGGACAAGAACGACCCGATAGACGTGCTCGCAAAGGTCGGTGGGCTTGAGATCGCAGGTCTGGCCGGGCTGATAATCGGGGCCGCAAGCAGGCGTGTGCCGGTTATAATCGACGGCTTTATTTCGAGCGCCGCAGCGCTGATAGCCGGCAGAATCAGCCCTCAGAGCAAAGACTACATGATCGCATCACATGTATCCGTTGAGCCGGGCCATAGAGTAATCCTTGAAGAGCTTGGCCTCAAGCCGATGCTTCACATGGACATGCGCCTTGGCGAAGGTACGGGCGCCGCGCTTGCGATGACGCTAGTCGAAGCCGCAACCAAGATCATAAAAGAAATGGCGACGTTTGCTGAAGCCGGGGTATCGGATAAGGAATAGGGCGCAAGAAAGAAGCCAGAAATGAAAGCGTTTCGGTTTGCGTTGTCTTTTTTGACGATTTTGCCCGGGGGTATTCGGGGTGAGGTCGAAGAGAGGGTGTTCGGCGATTCAATAAAATATTTTGCGGTCGTGGGGGCGATACTCGGGTTGTTGCTTGCGGGGGTACACTTGCTGATAGCAACCAGGGTGGCGCAGCCCGCGGCGAGTATAATCGTGGTGGCAAGCCTTGTAGCCCTTACCAGGGCGTTTCATGTCGATGCTTTGGCGGATACGTTTGACGGGCTGTTCGGCGGCCGCGATAAGGAGCACATGCTCGCAATCATGAAGGATTCGCGGGTCGGGAGCTTCGGGGTCGCAGCGATTGTCGTGGCCTTTGCGCTTAAGTTTTCGTTATTAGCGGCGACCCCTGCAGCATTGACAGTGGGAACATTGATCGCATTTCCAGTGCTTGGGCGCTGGGCTGCGGCGATTGCCACAAGCACACAGCCGTCGGCCCGGCCTGGCGTGGGGCTCGGCTCTCTTTTTGCCGAACGGGCAAGACCATGGGAGCTGATACTATCTTCAGCGATCGCCTTTGCTATCGTGGGTGTAGCATTATGGACCAGGCCTGTGGCCGCCCTGGCGGCGGTCGGTATTGCCGGTGCCTTTTTGGTCATCTATGTATACCTGGTCAAGAGAAAGATCGGGGGGATGACCGGCGATACGCTCGGGGCACTGATAGAGCTTACGGAAATAGCGGTATTATTTGCTATGGCGTTACTATAAGATGTTGTTGAGGTTATAGAGTCTCTACGGAGGGGCGATATGGATGATCGCGGTATTATCAAGAGCAGGGATAAGATCCTCTACAATAATTTCTTTGATCTCGATAAGAAAGGTGATGAGTGGGTTGTAGTGGGTGCGGGCTCCGGTCCGTAAGAATCAAAATCCAATTAACAACCCTGTATTACAATGAAATTATATCTTGTACGGCACGGCGAGACTTCGCTGAACAGGCAGTTTAAATATATAGGAAGAACAGATGTGGGTCTGACGAAAAAAGGCGTTCGTCAGGCGGAAGCCCTGTCGCAGCGGCTGCGCCTCAGCCCTGTCACAGCGGTTTACTCGTCTGATTTGCTGAGGGCGCGGAACACAGCAGAGGCGATCGCATCTGCCCATAATCTTGAGATAAAACCGGTCAACGGTTTGCGTGAGATCGACTTCGGGGCCTGGGAAGGCCTTTCCTACTATGAAATAGAAGCGAAAGACCATGACAACTTTCACGCCTGGCTCGACGACCCCGAACACTCGGCTATCCCCGACGGCGAGCACTGGCGTGATTTTAAAAGCCGCGTGCTCAGCTCGACTTATAAAATAATCGATGAGGAAAAAGACGGGAACGTCGTTCTCGTCTCGCACGGCGGCCCCATAAAGGTGATAATGGGCCATTTTAATGGGGACGACCCGGCGTTTTACAAATCGTTCTGGCCATCACCGGGCAGCTTAAGCGTGGTCGAAGTCATCGATTACACCCCGAAGGTGTTGCTTCTCAACGAGAAAGTCTATACGCAGGACAAGTAAAACCCGCTAAGGGGGGGCATTGCTAAAGGGGCCTACGTACTCCGATTTATAGTAAAGTAGGGCATTTAGCTGCGGAAAAGTTGAGCAATAAAGCAATACTATGTTAAAATCCCTTTATGAAAGATATCATACGGCGCGGACTTGAGGATATAAAGCCATACGAATCCGGCAGGCCCATTGAGCTGGTAGAAAAAGAGCTTGGGATAACCGAGGCGATAAAGCTTGCATCAAACGAAAGCCCGTACGCCCCGTTCCCCAAGGTGCTGGAGGCGATGAGAGAATCGCTTTTAGATGTAAACCGCTATCCCGATGGCGGCAGCACGTTCCTGCGTGAAGGCTTGTCAAATAAACTCGGGGTGCCCGCGTCGCGCATTATGGCCGGCCAGGGGTCAAACGAGCTTTTGCGTTTGCTCGCCAACGTTCTTCTCGACCCGGGTGATGAAGCGGTTATGGCGGACCCGTCGTTTATTGTCTATCCAACGGTGACCAAATTAATGAACGCCAAGCCGATTCTGGTCCCACTTAAAGACCATGCCCACGACCTCAATGCAATGGCGAAGGCCATCACACCGCGCACGAAAATGGTCTTTATCTGCAACCCCAACAATCCAACCGGTACGATCGTCACTCGCGACGAGGTAGAGCGCTTTCTCGCGAGTGTGCCCAAGGATGTCGTAATCGTATTTGACGAGGCATATTTTGAGCTTGTTAGAGACAACAACTATCCGAACGGTATGGATTATATAAATGATGACAGGCCCGTTGTGGTTCTGCGCACGTTCTCAAAAGTTCACGGGCTTGCAGGGTGCCGGATCGGCTACGGTATAGCGCCGGAGTTTATCATCGCGGCGGTCAATAAGGTACGCGAGCCGTTCAACGTGACATCGGTTGCTCAAGCAGGGGCGCTTGCCAGCCTGGAGTGCGATGCCGAAGTCGAGGAGAGAAGCCACCTGAACACCGAAGGCCTGGAGTATCTCTATAAAGAGTTCAGGAGAATGGGCCTTGATTTTATACCGTCGCATGCAAACTTTATCCTGGTAGATATAGGTATTGATGATCGAATGATGTCGCTCGAGCTGATGAAGCGGGGTATCATCGTGAGGTCTGGTGATATATTCGGCTACCCGAAGTATTTCAGGGTAACCGTCGGCACGCCCGAGGAGAACAAACGGTTCATCGGCGAGCTTGAGGCACTTCTAAAAGATCACGTAAAAGGAGCACTGGTATGATGGATAACAAAAACATTAAATTATTCAATTCACCATCAGGAAGGTGCTGGCTCTATTACTACTTCTTTTAACCCCGAAGGCAGGTCTGCTTTCACGCGCCCGGTTTAATCCCTTAAACCACCAAATCCCTAGTTGTAACGAAATTGCGATTACCAGAGCAAATCAATAACTTAACGATGTAACAGAATAAGATACAAGTGAGGAGTTACTGGTAGTTTTAGATAGCCTACGAGCAATAAAGTTTTATCGAGGAGTGATGTATTATGATGATAGTTATGCGCGAAGGCGCTAGTGAACAGCAGGTAGAGCACGTAGTAGAGAGCATCCGAAAGGCGGGGGCCGAGGTTCATTTATCCAAGGGTGAGTTTCGTACCATCATCGGTGTCATCGGCGATAAAGAGGCCGTTGCCGCACTTCCGCTAGAAGGCTTTGAGGGTGTTGAAAACGTTATCCAGATCATGAAACCCTACAAGTTTGTGAGTCGCGAGTTTCGCCACGAACCGACCCTTATCACCATCGGTGATGTCGTTATCGGCGAAGGATACTTTAATGTAATGGCCGGGCCGTGCTCCGTAGAATCACAAGAGCAGATGCGCGATACCGCGCGGGCAGTAAAGTCGTCAGGCGCCACGGTGCTCAGGGGTGGTGCGTTTAAGCCAAGGACGTCACCGTACAGCTTCCAGGGTCTGGGTGTCGATGGGTTGAAAATGATGGCGGAGGCAAGAGAAGAGTTCGGCCTGCCGATAGTCACCGAAGTTATGGACCCGAGGGATTTGGAAGATGTTGCCGAGTATTCCGATATCATCCAGATTGGCGCCCGCAACGCGCAGAATTTCCTGCTCTTAAAGGAAGTCGGTATGTTGAGGAAACCGGTCCTACTTAAGCGGGGCCTTGGAAATACCGTCGAGGAGACCCTGATGGCAGCGGAGTATATCATCAAGGGCGGTAACACCAATATTATAATCTGCGAACGCGGGATTCGCACATTTGAGACCGCTACCAGGAACACCCTGGATATTAGCGCAATACCGTTGATCAAGCAGTTAAGCCACCTTCCGGTTATCGTCGACCCGAGTCACGCCGCCGGCAAGCGCAACCTTGTCGAGCCGCTGACGCTGGCGGGTCTGGCGGCGGGCGCCGATGGAGCGATGATAGAGGTTCACCCCGACCCTGAAAAGGCGCTCTGCGACGGGCCGCAATCGCTTACGTTTAAGCATTTCGATACGGTAATGGAGCGCATACGCACCGTGGCCGAAGCGTTCAATAAAAAGATGAGGTTGACCGTCTAATGAAAACGACCATCGCGGTACTGGGTTTAGGACTGATCGGGGGGTCGCTCGCCGTCGGTTTTAAACAGCAATCCGAGGAGTATGAGGTTGTGGGCTATAACCATAACGCGCCTGCTGTTGAAGAGGCGCTTGCACGCGGCATCATCGATAGAGCAGCGGCAAGCGTTGAGGAAGCGTGCGCCGACGCCGACGTCATCTTCGTTTGCGTGCCCGTAAGGCAGATCCCGAACTATTGTATCCTCGCGGCCCAAAGCGCTAAACGCGGTGCGATAATAACAGATGTAGGAAGCACAAAGGAAAGTATCGTGGCCGAGGTGGAGGCCGAGGTGCCGGAAGGCGTGCATTTTATCGGCGGGCATCCCATGGCGGGCTCGGAGCGTACGGGGGTAAGCGCGGCGAATCCGGCACTCTTTAAGAACGCCCATTATTTACTTACACCGACCAAGCGAACGGATATGGTCGCTTATAAGAAACTCCACTCGATGATCACATCGCTCGGCGCGAACGTGCTGGCGATAGATCCGGTAAAACACGACCACGCGGTCGCCGTAGTAAGCCATTTGCCGCATATGGTTGCCGCCGTTCTTATGAACCTGGCCAGTAACGAAGCCAATGCAACCGAAAACCTACTTTTGCTTGCGGCCGGCGGCTTTAAAGACACGACGCGAATCGCGGCAGGTAGCCCCCGCATGTGGATCGATATTTGCTTGGATAACCGGAACGCGATCATGTACTCCATCGAAAAGATGAGCGATATGCTGGAGACGTTGCAGCACATGATTGAAGAGGAGGACAAA
>NZ_JBTSLF010000082.1:0-12177 GCF_054640775.1 Candidatus Aquicultor sp.
CATGGGGTCTAATTCGGAAAATGCTTTTACTGCGTCCTTGGCAACGGCTACCGGGACACCACCTACGGCACTTCCTACATCACCTTTGAACGCTATATCCTCACTTATGAATGGTGCTTGTTGAGAGAATAGATTGCTTAAATCTATTCCATTTGCGTAACCTAAACCTTTGTATAAAGCATCACCAGCGCCAGGTAGAACCTTATCGGCATTTTTAAGAAGATTTTTCATGTCCTCTTCTGGTTCTTGAGGAATATCAAACAACGCGTATATCCCCTTGAGGAAAAGAAGAGCGGTAGAAACCCACATTAACATTCTTAATCCAGATAGTCCGACTCCGCCAGCCGCAGCGTAAACGAACCCTCTTGCGCTTTCATTCTTCCGTAAATCTCTCCATAATCTTCCCCATTGGCCATAATTCATAAATGCGAAGTTCTTAAAGATAGTCATTGAACTTAATACCGATCTTGAAAATTTTGTTGCAAAGTTATCATTATTAAACCCCATTTTGCTTACTACATTATATCCCGGAGGTTTACTTTGTCTGCCCGATGGAGGTCCGTACATCTTGGCGATACTTGTTGAGATAAATTGTTCAAATTTAGAACCGCTTAATCCGGCTTTCTTACCCATCAAATAAAGCGCCCTGATTCCAACCGTTCTAGTTAAATCCTCGGCCATAACTCCTGGGATAGATACTAATTTTAGCAAAGGATAAACACCTACATTGAATTTGCCAATATCATAACCGCTGTAAAGATTTTTACTGTAATGTTTTTTCGGGTCTACTTGTTCACCCAACATTTCCATAGAACGAAGAGGTTTAGCGACTCCTTGCCGCTCCATTCTCTTCATAATGTCTATAAATTCCGGTTCTAATCCGAAACTGGAATCTAATTTATGCCCGATAACATCATATAATTTATTGATTGTTTTCCAGATATAATAATAAGGTGCGACTGCAAGCGAATCGGCAAATGCTTTTTCCGCACTTCCCTTGGGTATTCTAAGTTCTTTTTCGATAACCGGCAGATATGGGATTGTCGTGTTAAATGGTTGAAGAATCTGCTGTACTAGATAAGCAGGCCTTAAACTAAGGTAGATTGTAGAAGCCGCCGCTCTAACGGCAGACAGACCATCCACACCAGTTGCATCCATTTGGTTTCTTAAATGTTTGATATACTTATCTTCATTCGATCCGTCTTTTAATATTCCCTTTTCTTTTAACCGGCCCATTTCTTTCTGCATTTCGTTCATGCCAATTATCTTATGAGTATAATTCGGCAATCCATTAATATGTCTGTAAATGGTTTTTTCAAAGTTTTCGTTAGTAAACTTGAAACCTGGAATATATTGCTTAGGGATGAAGTGTCTTTCAAATCCCTTCGCCTGAATGTTCTTTAACAGTTTTTGAGCAATATCACTATTGAGATCAACATTGGTATTGTTAAATAAATCAATTACGTCCTCTTCGGTCAAACTGTTATCGAGTATGTTTTCTCTCAACTTTTTGAAATTTCCAACAGAAATTTTATCTTCTTCAAATCCTTTATCGAGCAACATCTTTTTAATTTTTTCGGCCCCGACTTCATCCTCCGCAGTTCCAAAATATTTCTCTGTAGGAATCTTTATCCCGTAAACCAGTTGATCCATTTCAGAAATCGGCATATATGCACCGACATAGAATTTATGATCCAACCGACTTGTAGGGATCTCAACTTTATTTCTCCACGGTTCATATTTCTTTTCAACTAATTCAGCACCAATATTTTGCCGTAAGACTACATTTGCGGCCCAAGCATCATTTAAGGCCTGAACTTCATCAAGATTATTCTTATCGGTCTGATTGGCTAACATTTGGTTGAATATATCTTCGGCATCCGGATCGGCATTGAAGAATTCTTCCTTAGCATTTTCGATGAAATCTTTTTTGTTTTGAGAACCCTTTATTTCTTCAATCCCTTCCAAGAATGGATTTTTGTTAATGTTGGTATTCACGATTAAATAAAAATCTTTTTCCTCAAGTAAATCAATCATCTTTTCGCGCATAGGTTTATAAACATTCAGCATGAAATCTTTAGCTTCGTTTCTCAAACCATACTGTTGATTAAATTGATCGTAACTCATTCTTGAACTATACCCGGTGTATTTCCTTTGATCATAAAGGTCTTGGATATATTTGTCAAATGCGTTTAGAACTAAATCTTTCTCGGCTTTTGGAAGTTTTCTGTAAGGTTCGCCTTTCTTCCATAAGTCCTCGGTTAACTCGGCAATATCCTCATTAATATCACGGACAAAGTTCTTATCAATTACATTCCAAATCTTAACCAGTTCAGGATGTTTATCGAAAAACCAAACTGGCGCTGTAAGTAATTCATTGTAAGCTAAGTTAAGATAGGATTCCCTGGCCCGACTCGATACACCTTTGTAAAGCCCCAATCTTTTACCGGCTTCATGGTTCTTTGCAAAGTTGAGTATGTTTTCGGAAACGACCTGGACTTCACTTTCACTTACTACTAAGGTTTTTAACATTCCGCCGGTAGTATCAAATTTCTCTTTCTCTTCAGATACGGTTACATCAGATTCACCCCTATCCCATTTCGGTATATATTCGTCAATCTGTTTGGGCCGGATGGGAGGATTGTTCTTGTCTGTTTCTATGGTTAGATAATAAATCTTTTTTGAATATTGGGAGTGTAATTCCGGAATAGCCCCGCCCGGTATATTTTTTACGTCAGCAGCATCTTTGACAAAGACGACTCCCGATCCGCCAGTCCTCTTTAATATACCCTCAATAGTTCTTACAACAGATTCAGGAGATTTTTCTAATTCACTAACAGGCACAAGTTCAGACCCCCTTAATCTTAATTGCGAATCGTAAGACATAACGAGCGCCATTCCATCGCCGTATTTTAATCCAGCTGCAAGATTGGCCGCATCTTCAAAAGTTCTTGCTCTTGGACTATCCACGTTAAAATGTTTATCGTACCATTCTTGGTTAGGATGGATTGTAGGATTGATATAAGGTTTGTATTGTGCAGAAGTTCCGCCCGGTTTCCAATGAGAGAATTTATCACCGTTTATAATTACGGCGCTATCTACTTTTATATTTGCTTTATATGTTTTAGCAAATAGTTTTGTTAAACGGTCAATACCTTCCACCCTTTCAAAATCGTTAGTAGAAGGATCCACAATTCCAGATGGATGATTATGGATAGGGAATATCTTTGTTGTGCCCTTATCATGTAAATATTTTAATGCTTTAAGAACATCTGAATTTCCGACAATAACATGATCAGAAGCGTTTGAGTTAATTATAACGGTTCCAACAATTCTATTATTATCGTCAAGGCCTTGGAAGGTAAAAGATTCCGTGAAAGGATTTCTGTTGATGTGGTATAAATCGCCAATATCTTGTATGTAGTCGCTAGATAATTGCCTGCCGGAGAAACTTACCGAACCTGTTTCTTTCCATTCATCTCGGACAGTCTTTGCTTTTTCGCTCTTAGGCACGCCCACCGGATCTGTTCTCTCGATGTTGCCGGTTGGAAGAGTAACTTCGGAGAGAAGAACGCTTCCTTTGCTAATTCCCTTTCCTCCATTGCGAGGCGTATCAATGCCCTCTTGTGGTCCAATAGAATCTTGCGATACATCCGCCCCATTTCCTTCCGGGACACTTTCAAGTTTTTCGTTTCTAAAATCATTTTCGATCTTGCTTCTTGTGTCATCCGCATTGTGCTTGCCAAACTTATTCTCCATCTCTTTCTTATTACGATCTAAAATAACATCACCGCCGAACAAACTCAAGTCTTTTCCGAATAAACTTAAATCTCCGCCCTCGGTATATTTATCAAGATCCTTATTAATCTTTCCAAGTTCTCTAATAACTTTTAACGCTTCCGGACTTCCGGGAGGATATTGCTTTAATGCAAGTTGCAAATGCCTTTGATAATCTTGAAGTTTCTGTAATTCATTCCGGTCAAATGATGGTTTGTTTTCGGAAAGAATACTCGGATCGTTAGGATCGAAACTACCATCGTTACCGATTGCAGATTTTATTTGGTTTGGGTTGAATACTACATATTGGTCAATTATCATTCTGCCATCATCAGAATTCAACGCTATTAAACCGTCATAACCCTCGCTTTCGGCTTCCTCTGCATCTTCATGTATAGAATTATCTCCGCTTTGTTTATAGTCAATTGTTCTTGGATTTTCCATTCTAAGATAAACTGGGAGGATCTCTTTCTTGCCCCTGCCCAAAGATGTCTTAGCGTAAACACCAGCCGCTTTTTGACCATTTGTAAAGAATATTAGGCCACCTGATTTTTCTTTATCGAACTCGGAGAATTTAGCGCGGGTCCCATGATAAACCTTTAGCGGCTTTCCGTTTTCATCAACTACCTTTGAATCTCCGAACCACTTCTTAAACTCCGCAGTATCAGTTTGTTTTTGTTCACCAAACTCCGCTTTCTCCTCGGCAATAAAATCCGTTTCTTCATCCTCATCCTCATCTTTACCTTCGTTTGGATCTTCGGCGACTTCTTTATTATCCCTTGCGCCAATAGAGGTTTCAAGTTCTCGTAATCGTTCTTGAATTTCGCTTAACTTCTTTTCATTCTCAAAAGGTCTGCTAAGTATTTTTTCTAAATCCATAGCTTGCTTTTTCAGCTTTTCAATTTCACCTGGTATCTCGGCAATCTTTTCTTGAAGTCCTTGGCCAACTACTACAAATTTCGTAAAGTTTAGGCCCGGTATATCATTAGATAATTTGTAAGCATAAAAACTATCGCCGGTTTCTTTTGAAACGATATGAGCATCATAACGGACCTGATCGAAAAATCCTTCGGAACCATGCGAAGTAGTTACACTCCTATTCGCCATCAAAGTAAATTTTCCGTTGATTTCACCAATGGGAATATTTCTATCCGAACCAACCCAATTCAAACTCTCAAATAATTTTTTAACATCTTCCACGAATTCTTTTTTCTGTTCTTCTTTATAATCTTTTGCTTTATCCTTGTTGCCATTTTCCCAAAGTGTTATCGTAACATCTTCGGCTTTCTCCGCAAAATTCTTTACGTCTTTTTTATAACTTATTAATTGCTCTTCATCCATTTTAATTCTATTCGGTATATGCGCTAAAATGTCCTGGTCGTTGGCTCTCTTCTTCAAATATTGTCTGTATAAACTCTCCTGGAATGATCTTTCACCGCGTAGTCTTACAAGTTCCATCAATCCGAGGTTATTAGTAGCAAGTGCTTTTAATTCAGCCATAGATAACGCTTCGGCAGAACTATCATCAATAGTATCTACGTTAGGGTTCTTATTCATTGATCCTTCGTAAGCAATTTCTTTGTTCTGCAATAATTGCCATTGGTACGCATCGAAAGGATATACCTGCTCACCGTTACCGGCTTTATTTAGAAGTACACCAATTTCTACTTCGTCATGTGTATTGCCCGGCCTTAAAATTCTTTTCTCTGCTTGAAGTAATTGATCGGGACGATAAGGAAAATCTACATGCCATAATTTTCCGAGTAACCTTTGCATGTTTACACCGATTCCCACAAGATCAGTTGAGCCGATAACTACCCGGACCGTACCATTATTAACCATGTTGAATAATCTTTCGCGGTCAGCCGTTTTCGGGAATTCATGGATAAACTTGATTTCTTCTTTCGGTACTCCTTTTGCGACTAACTTTCTCCGAATATCAGAATAAAGATCGAATCCAGCACCGCCCGGCGTACCCATATCAAGTCTGATAAGCTGTGTAGATTTTTCTGCTTTAGTTTCATTCCAATAATCGTAAACAACTTCAACAGTTGTATTTATTTTACTACCCGGTAAATCTTTCCCGCCTACTAAGCGCATATCAACCGATGCTCTCCGGCCCTCACCTGAAATCTTGAGCATATTATCTTCACGTTTATCTTTCGGCAAATTCTCGGCCCTATATGCAAGTGCGCGAACAAAATTTATATAATCTTCGCTCATCGGAAGTTCTATAACAGTTCTCTTACCGTCTTTTAACTTAGGGACTTTTGCAACTTTCGCTAAATCTGATTCAGTAACTATATCCGCAATCTCTGTATAAATCGGCATTAATTGTCTAAGGTTCTCAATGTTCCTTAATCTTGTTTGTTCTTTTACCTTACCGGCAACACTTACTTCAATATCATTATTTATCGCGCCATAAGTAGCAAGCCAGGAATCAAGATTATAAACGCCCAAATCTTTTAATGTTTCGGGCTGCAAATATCTTTGCATAACCACAAATTCAGTAAGCGCATTAGCAACCGGCGTACCAGTTGAGAACACAATGCCGTAACCAAATTTCTTTCTTATAAAATCTGTTTTTGTTGCAAGGTCAACGGCTCTGCCCGAAATAGATTTTCCAATACCCTTTACACTTCCGTGCTTTGTTGGAAGATATAAATTCTTGAACAAATGGGCTTCATCTACAATAAGTTGATCTACTCCAAGATCATCAAAATTCAAAACGTCCTCGGTTTTACTTGCATTTGCTATTTGCGTTAACTTTGCTTCATAATTTTCTTTTTGTTTCAACATCCTTTTTATTTCTTGTAATGCGCTTCTGCTGCCATCACTTTCGGCTTCCAATTCATCTATTACCTCGTCAAACTCTTCCATAGCTGAACGATAAAAATTCGCCATCGCTTCATTTGAAAGAGGTATCATTTTCAAATTACCATGAGAAATAATTACCGCATCCCAATCACCGGATCTAATCTTTGCAATAAATTCTTTTCTACCCTTCGGTTTGAAATCGTTTTCAGTTGGAGATAATATCCTTGCATTTGGATAAAGTTCAGCAAATTCATGCGGGAATTGCGATAACACCGACTTAGGGACCGATATAATTGTTTTCTTCTTTAGTCCAAGTCTCTTAGATTCCATTGTAGCAATAATAATTGTAGCCGTTTTACCCGCGCCCATAGTGTGAGCGAGCAAACTATTTCTTGGCTGCAATACTCTGTAAACTCCATTCTTTTGATGAGGATAAAGCTCAAAATCTCTACCGTTTAATTTTTTCGCTAATCCTGGGAATGTGAGGTGAGTACCATCGTAGCCCCTTGATCTCATTCGATTGAATTTACTATTGAAATGCTCTTCAATGCTTTTTTGAGCAGCTTCGTTGCCGTCAATATATCCCTTAAATAATTGGTGCATTTGTTTAATCAACATAGCCGCTTGATTAGTTGAATCAACATCCAACTCCGAGGAACCGTCTCTCATTTTATCCCAATACTTAGGGAAAGTACCGCTAAAAGCATGGTCAAAGAACGTATAAGCATCATCACCCCTAACGGCAAATTCATTACTGATTTTTGTATTACTTGAATTCCTCTCGGTAACTAAAAACTTACCCGAACCTTGGCTAAATTTTACTTTTACTTTTCCGCCGAAAACTTCTTTGAAAAAGTCCATATATACCTGATCCGGGACGTAAGATAAACCCAAGCGAATATAACTTGAGAAATCCATATAGTATTTGCGTTCCGGCTGGTTAGCTTTTAATGCAGCTACATTGACATCATAATCGTGATTAGTTTTAGCAAGTTCTTTTGCTTCTTCCAATTTAGAAACAACATCACCACTTAAATAATCGTCTGCAGTTAAATATTCTTCGTGAAATTTATAAATCAATGATTCTTTTTTAAGTTCGTTAATAACTGATTTTTCATCGGAATTAAGAAGTTCAGCTATTCTTGGAATGTTAACTTCATTAAGTTCATTAAGAGAAATCAATAAAGCATCTTTCGCATCTTTAGCTACTTTCGGCCTTTCATTTGAAGCTAATACTCTATGTTTCAATATTTCAGCTTTTGTATGGCCGGTGATAATGCCTTTTTCTTTTACAACATTTTCGACCCCCAACAGTTTATAAAAATCTGGATCGGTATCGAGCAACTTGTAATTTTTGGAAGAGTGCAAATGTTTATGCTTCATCACAAATCTATCGTATGCTCTATCCGTTGCTTTTCTGATATTCTCTAGCAAAGCGGAACCATCCGGTTCAGAAGTCTCTAATTCGATAAGTCTGTTATAGTTTTCTTTCAGTTCAATAAAATCTCTCAATCTTATAAAATCATCTTTGCTAACTTTTACTTCTACTAAATCGTCCCCAATCCTTTGGTAAGGTTTGAAATCGACTAATACGAATCCTTTGTTCTTGATATTTGAAACATCTGTTGAATTTTCCGGTTTCGGTTTATAATAATTGTCGTATGCTTCTTTTAACTGCTTAGTCATTCCGTCAACTTTATCGCCGACTTTTTCACGCAGCTTTGCGACAATATCCGCGAACTTTACTATTCCGCCATCGGCAAACGTGGCTATAATTTTTGTGAATTTATCTTCCGGTTTCATTTGACCGAATTCAATCTTTTCTTCCCCAAATACATCCAGGTCCATACCATCGAGTAAATTATCTAATTCACCATCTAACCCTTTGCTATCAAGCCCGACTACATTTTTAGGGAATTTTTGTATTGCTTCTTGAAGTTTTTTGACAATCTGATCATAAGGAAGAGTAACCGTATAATCATTCTCTTTATTCATCGAGCCGACCATTTCTTCTTTACCAATAATCATTTCCGGATGTTCAACAAAGTATTCGTTCTTATTATTATCATACTCAAGCGGGACTGTTTTCATCCAAGCTACATTCTTATTCGCATTTTCACCGCGCTTCTTACGAAGCACAATTAAATCCGCCACGACTTCCGTATTGGCAATTCCTTTGAAGGTTGATGAAGGAAGTCTTATAGCGCCAATAAGTTCGGCATCTTTGGCCATAAATTCGCGGAAATTTTTATCAACACTATCCATCGTATATCTGGAAGTAAGATAAACTATAAGGCCGCCTGGTTTGGTTTTCTCGATTGATTTTGCAAAGAAGAAATTATGAACTGATAATCTAACTTTACCGTAATATTTATTTTTGTCAATTTTATCAATTACTTGATTTTGGCCGTAAGGCACATTAGAAATGAATAGATCCACACTATCTTTCGGCAGATAAACTTCTTGAAATCCTTTATGCTCAATATTTGTATCTGGATATAACAGTTTAGAAATACCGGCAGAAATTTCATCTAATTCGATTCCCAAAAGTTTTGTTGGTTTTACATCATCCGGCATGAGAGAGAAAAATAATCCGCTGCCCATTGAAGGTTCGACCATATTTCCAGAAGAAAATCCAAGATGTTTAACGAGTGAGTAAATTCCTTTTACTATATCCGGTGCTGTGTAGTGAGCGTTTAGAATAGAAGCCCTTGCAAATTTATATTGTTCGGGAGTAAGAAGGTTTTTCACTTCACTATGTCGTTTGTCCTTTTCAGTAAATACAGATTTTAATCCACCCCATCCGGTATACCTGGAAAGAATCGCTTGCTCTTCAAATGTAGCTGGACGTTTTTCAGAAGTAATTTTCTTTAATAATTCGATTGCAGTTATGTTTGCTTTATATTTATCGGTAGGAGAACCAAATAATGATTCAAATTCTTTTAGAGTTTTAGTTGTATGCTTAAAGTTTCCTACATTGGTAGAAAGTCCCCTCTCACCCTCTCCCACGCCAGAAGTTCCGCTTGCCCTCCCGCCGTTGGTTCCAGTTCCGGTATCAGTTTCTTCGCCTCTCTCATCATCATCTTTGCGTATGCTACCGCTTCGCTTTGGAGATTTCCCGCCGCCGTTAGTTCCTTGTACTTTTTCCGGTCCATCGTCTGCCAATAGACCTTCACCATTTGGACTGTTGATGCTAGACTGTGTACCATTCTCGGCCTCTTCATTTGTGTTTAACTTACCATTTTCTTCGGCTGTTGTCAATGAATCATCTGCTTTACTATATTTTTGCTCTTCAAGATTCTTTAACCATTGAGTAAGAAATTTATTCTGATCATTTTTCTCTTTAAGATTTACTTGCCCTCCGCTTGGATAAACCTCTCTGTAAATTCCCATATTATCCTGCTGGAAGTGTAATGCTTCGATAAATCCATTCTCTTTATCTATCTTCAATTCCATATCCGGATCGGCCATAACATCACCATTCTGAATATAATTATGAGCAATAGCAATATTCATAAATCTTGGACCGTTGCTAAGAACATCCACGGATAAAGGCATCATTCCGCCGGTTTCATCATCGTAACTATCCTTATCCCCATCGGCATAAAGCTTTGTAACATCACCGGCTTTCATATCCAAGAGGCCGGGAATAACTTTTTGGATTGCTTCAAAGTTCTTTCCGTAAGTAGTCGCCGGTGCTTTTGATTTTACAATTTGTGTCTCTGCTGGTTTAGAGAATTTTTGATCATGCGTTATATCTCCCGCCGATTCTCTTATCCTTTCTTCAACCGGTTTAACCGAATTTGCATCATCCCAACCTTTTAACCACGCATCCAATAATTGAGAACCGCCCTCACCAATTTTAAGATGATGAGATTCAAGATAACCCATAAACTCGGTATCTAAAGCCGGTACTCTTTTCAATCCTTCCTTGAAAGCACTTGCGCCAAAATCTCTACTAATTCTTTCGTCTGCAGATTTATCGCTGGGCTGCATTAAGGTATGGCCATCATCCAATTTTTCAGTTCCGCCACCGCCAAATTCAGTTTGCGCCCACTTCATTTTTGAATCGGAGAACTTGGAATACCAAACATGATTTCTTACGCTCCATCTAAATCCATTATGCTTCAATTTATTTATCACATCCGGATGAGGTTTACTATCAAACTTAATTTCTACACCGTTTTGCGCTTCATTCTTTCTAACAGTTATTCCTTTGTTGGTTACATTTGTAACGGAAGAAGTTGCATTTGTAACTGTCGGCATACTTACTATATGGATATTCGGAGTAACCGGAACTTTCATTTTGCCCAAGGTTATATGTAATCTTTCAGCTTCTTGAGGATATTTTTCAATCCACTTATCTAACTCGGTTTCAAAATATTCATAATTCTCTTTATTGAGGTCAGCTTCTTTAGTGTGCGTTTTAATTACATCCGGTTTCCTTGCTCTATTTGCTCGTTCACGAAACTTTGTTTCTTCTTCTTTTGCATATTTAATTTTTCTTACTAGAACTTCCGGAGTTACATACTCTTCTTTTTGAAAATCTTTAGTCCATTTATTCTTTTCCTTGATAAGAATATCCGGGACCGCATTTTTATCTTCCGGCGTTTCAATCGGTTCAATCTCTTTTTCACTTGCCATGTGGATCAAACCATTATCGGTTTTCACATCGTAATGGTGCTGATATTCTTTCGGAGATTCCCCTTGCCCATACATCCAGGTAGTATGAGTAGAAGTATCTGCTTTTATAATTTCACCAGTACGACCTTTTATATTATCCCAAGTTGCATCTAATATTTTTACTCTCGTTCCTACTTGATATTTAGGTTTAGTCTTATCCGTAGTGTTTATCGGTGGATTAACTACTTTCTCTGTAGTCTCTTTTTCTTTTTTAACCGGCCTACTTGCTTTCTGATTCTCAATAGTTTTATTGTAAAGTTCTTTAGCTAGTTTTGGAACATTTGTTTTATCATTTAATAGTTCGTTATAATCTTCAACGTATTCCCGAGGATCCTCTAACTCACGATCTAATGTAATATTAGTAGCAAATTTTTTGATTTTCTGTTCGATAGAAATAAGACTATTCTGCTCATCACCGTATTCTACGGTATCTTTGACATTCTGATCGTTCAAAATTTCTTTTGTAATCCGATCAATGAAATCCGTTTTCTCTCTCGATTTTTTCGGTTTGGTTTCTCCATACTGATACTTCCGGACCGTCTTTAGTTCATCCATCTTGTCGGCAATCTCATCACTTGCCGCAGCCGCATAAGCACCGTAAGCTTGTTTAAGAGGATCAATCAACATTTTCACATTGTTGCCAATCTTACTTTCAAGTTCTTTTACAATTTCATCAAACTTATATAATCCGTTTTCAATTCTGGAAGTAACTAACTTAGTCCCCTTTGCAAGTTGTTCTGATGTTAGTTGTTTCGAGAATTCCGCTTTCTCTTCGCTAACAATATCCGTATCGTTACTTACTCCAAGACTATCCATAAAGTCTTGTAGATCAGAATCTATTTCTTTCTTAACTTTCTCTTTTTGTGTATTTATAAGTGAAGTCGGCTTGGTGGGAGTTTG
>NZ_JBTSLF010000083.1:0-12127 GCF_054640775.1 Candidatus Aquicultor sp.
CTCTTCCTTCACCGCAAGCTGCTGGGCGTACCCCGCAGCCGTTTGGATCGCCGCTACGATTTTTTCCGATTCGACCGGAACTTCGATCGCCTCGACCACGTTGGCCTTTATCGCGGCCACCTTAAGCCGGTCGGTCAGATTAAACGTAAGAATAATACAGCCTATTGGATGCTCGGCCGTGAGCTTTTTTACAAAAACCGTCGAGATATCCGAGCCGATGCCGGGTCCGATGATAAGAACCTGCGGATGCTGTGTCTCTATCAGCATTAACGCCTGGTTCAAATCAAGTGCGGGGGCCGTTAGCTCAATGTCGGTCCTCTCCTCCAACATCCGCTCGATCTCTTCTGCGAATCGTCGATCGGGATCGACGAGCGCTAATTTAATCATCCTCATCACCTTGACTTAAACTAACTAACTCTTGCTATTTAAAAACAGTTTAAAGTGTCTGCATGACCGATTTATCGGACTTGTCGTCTCCAGAGCGGCGCAATCCTAGCCATATATGGCCCTTCTCGGCCGCAAATACAAGCTTCTCGGCGTTCATAGAAGAGACCGACAGCGTCACGGTTCTCTTCCCTACACTCGTCTGCTGGCCGCCTTTCATGAAACCGCCGCCCTTTTCGCCGGTAGTCGCATCTGGCGTCGCCAAAATCTCGACATTTTGCAACATGATTTTCGTCATGTCCGTATCCGAGCTGGGGCTGAACGTTGCCAGCACATCCACCCGGTTCCCCGGCTGCAGTTTTCCGCCAACGCCGGTTATTTCATCGACCGCAATAGAAACGGCGATATGACCCTCGGGGATTTTATAGGTGAGGCCCGCCTCGGTTTCCTTTTTAAAATTGGCCCGGGTAAGCTGCTCTCCCTTTACCAAATCGGATGACAAGACTTTATCCGAGTAGCCAGCCATCGATGTGAGAGCGCCCTCGACCACGTATTGCTTTGGGATCTTCTGAATCGCTATAAAGCCGCTCGCAACCATCTCACTCATCGAAGCCCCGGCCTCAATGGATTTCTTGGCCACCGCGACTTCGACAAGCCTCTGGCCTTCGGTGACGGACGATCTCAGCGACGCGATATAGTAAGCTGCCCCTGCTGTTGCAACCGCTGCAAAGACTATTGATACCATTACAATCATCAAACGAGATTTCACTTTCTTTTCCTCCCTTTACTCAACCAACCAAATCGTATCGATCCCATAGTATGCCTCAGGCGATGGTCCGGGAACGCCCTTGACGACCGTCCCATCGGTAAAATAGCCGCTTACGGTCTTGGGGTTGCCTGAAAAATCCATACCGGTCATCACGAACTCAGCAAAGCCTACAACGTGGTACTTACCAGGGCTTCCACCACCCTCGGTATAGCTATAGACCGGAACGATTATCTTTGGCTTTGTGCCTTTTCTCCATTCCAACGCGGCCTTTAGGCTATCTTTCATACCGGTTCCGTTGGCTACATCACCTGCATAAACGTATTCCGGGTAACCGTCTCGGATCCATGCATCGAATTGAGGAACACCGCTGTTTCCGTCATTGAAGTCGCAAAGCCAGAAATATCCGCGCTGTGCGCTCCCGCCTGTGCTCGCACTTTGGGTCTTGCCGTTGTCGGTAGTCAAATAGGCGGTATTAGTGATCGAGCCGACAGAACCGGATGTAGCCATCACAGAGAACCGCATCAACCGGTAATCACCAGGCTGGATACCACTAAAGCTCCAGGTAATCTGCTTAGAAGAGGGGTCGTACGAACCACCGTTGGTAACCGACCCGCCATCATACACCGTCCCGGACGGTATCCCGTCACAAACGGTTATATTCTCAGGCTTGTTGCCTTTATTGTTATAGGTGATCGTGTAGGTGATAATATCGCCGCTCGCTGATTGTATGATGCTAAACGGATCAAGCGGCCTATCTTCACCGATGTCGAACGTCCCTGCACTGGCTTCACCCGTATAATCAGCTACTTTCTGAAGCGGCACGATAAAAGGTGCAAGGTTCGCAACACCGTTTGCCGCCCCCAGAGCAGCAGTCGACTGTGCCTTTACCCTAGCGGTGCTCTTGTTCACAATGCTTGCAAAAAATATAGTGCGCTGCGTGCTCGCAGCAACGCGCACCCGGGCAGACTCCGGGAAATCGACCGTTATTTGCGAAGGCGAAACGTTCGCGTTAGATGATACATACTCGATTGCCCTGGAGGTCGCTTCGGAGACCGATTTTCCTTCGGCCAAGTCCATAGCGGCCGCAAGCGCAGCCGAATCGGTGCTCGTCTGCAGCTGCCTTCGTTCCTGATAGAGCAGGCCGATATCCACTACGACTGCAACGCTTAAGACAAGCGCCGTCAACGCAGCCGCAATGACTATCATGACTACCCCTCGCTCTTCTCTTAAACGCTCAATCGCCTTCATGGGCTTTATCCCTTTTCCCTCAATCTCGTCCTTCACAATTCGACATTCGAACTTCGCAATTCGCAATTCCGTTAGTACTCGATGCGCATCCGCGCCTTGCTGGAAAGATGGACTGTCTTTACATCAAATAAAGGTATGTTCAACGGTCTATCGAGAGTAACCTGTACTTCAACCGGCTCCCCATGTTCTGCGCCACCACCGGGATAGCCGATAGATATCGAGCTTGGGGATACCGGATATGCCCGCTGCCTTATTTCAGCCTCGCTGTATTCACCAACCGCCGCCATACGCGCCCCTTCTCGGGCTGCATGCGTGATGGCCAGGTAATCGCGATACGTGAGGCCGAACTCAAGAATTCCGAATAAGATAAGGATCAATACCGGGAGGATAATCGCAAACTCAACTGAGCTTGCCCCCCGTTCGTTTTTGATGTTTTTATAAAGACGTAATAATCTGCACATACTAACCACTTACCAAACACTCATGAACCGCTTATAAATCACGCGCTTCTTGTAATCGCTTCGAGAAGTAGGCCCCGTGCTGTTCAACACGGGGCCTGTTTGAGGTGATGGAGATCCACTAACCGAGATTACTTACAACTGTCTGGAATGCTGCGTCAATCTTACCGCCCAGCGTCACTACCGTTCCGATAATGACCGCTGCGATAAGGGCAACCATTATGCCGTACTCGACTGCGGTTGCGCCGTCCTCTTCCCTAAGATACGAAGCTAATTTTCCGTAAAACCATACTAACATTGTTATACCCTCCTAAAATCTTAACGAGACTCTTGATTGCTTTTGAAAAACGTTCCACATCCCTACTCTTACGTCATCGCTATTCCATTGTTTCCGTTTCCTGCTGCCTGCTGCCAACCCCCTTCCGGTTAGATAACCACGCTAGTGGCTGCTTTCTAACCGTTACTCTACGTGCGCTTCTGTACTCCTTGTACAGTTATCGGTTGGCTTTTCCGCTTTCTTTAGCATAATTTTGGTATATTTTGGATTATTTGCGGTATCTTGTACTATTTGTGCAGTTGCTGGGGAAAATTTTTTGCCGCGGGGAGCGGGCATTTGTATGCCCGCTAAATGGCCTTCGCGTCGGCATAAAGCCAACTGAACTTCCCCTTCGGGATAAGCTGCAGCTCTTCCATCTTCTTAACCATCAACGGTTCGCTTACTCCGAACAGCTTCGCCAGGAACTTGTGATCGTTGAACCAGCTGTAGGCTTCACGTTGTATAAGACGCGTCGGAATGCAAAGCTCCAGGGCAAAGACATCTGCCTCGCGATGATGGTATTCCTTGTCCGGCCTTCTCTGGTATTCCAGCTCCTGGTTGTGGAGACGGAAGTGGCCGAGTTCGTGCGCGATCGCGTAGCGTTTCTGGGTCTCCGGCATCATCTTATTGACAACGATGTAGAAATCTTCGTCGTAGCGGGTTAGCATACCGTAAAACCAGCTATCGTTCGACATCTCAATAATCTCGATACCGAGCTTGCCCGCGATCGCTCGCACATTAATGGGAGGATCCACGATTTTTAACTCTTCAATTAAGGAATTGGCTTGGTCTTTGATGTACAGGTGCGTGTAGATAGGCATTGGGTACCACCTTAAATCTTACCCTCGGCCCTCCGTTTGGCTTTGATGATCTCGAGAACGTCGAGCATTAAGCGACGTTCTTCTTCAGAGAAATTCGGGTCCGCCATCAAGAGAGCTTCAACACTAACGTCTTTCTTGTTGTCCTGGGCGACGGCCTCCCCCATGAGCCAGCCGATCGATACATCGTAGAAATCCGCGAGCCGCTTAAGGCGCGGCGTCGGAATCCTGCGACGTCCGTTCTCGTACATGGCGAGAATTGACTCTTTGAATTCGCCTCCGGTCAAGTTCTCGACATCTTTCCGGCTCAGGTCTCTGCTTTCCCGTACATGTCGTAAACGCCAACCGACATCGTTCTCGTACATTTCTCAACCTCTACTAATAGTACGGTTTCCATTATCTGCCATCAACCCGTAAGCTATCTATCGGCAGTTTTACGCAGGACATTTAGGATAAATTACAAATATTGGTAATTCGCACTTATTGTGCATTTACAGTACTACTATAGCAACTTGACGCACCCTTTGCAACCGGTTATAAGCGAATCGGTGAAAAGGTGAAGAGAGGCAGGTGAAAAGGCTTCATCATCAGCTTATCCAACAAGTATCTGTTTGATGTCCTTCTCGAGTTCGGGACGGGTTACTAGGAGGATATTGTCCCCTGCGTGGATCTCTGTTTCGCCATGGGGAACGGCAACAGTGGAATCATGCAGCACTGCGACCGCCACGACATTCGGGGGAAGCCCGATTTCCTTTATCTTGCGGTCTTTTGCAGGTGAATCGGCAGGCACTGTGACCTCGATCAACGAGAGTTCTCCCACGCTGAGTTTAAGCAAAGTGAGGACTTCGCCGAGGGAGATCTCTTCTGACAGCAGTTGTAATATTATCTGAGGGCTGCTCACGGCCGCGTCGATACCCCAGCGTTTTGTGAAGAGCCACTGATTGCGGGGGTCGTTCACCCGCCCTATTACCCTGGGGACCTGGTATACCTGCTTTGCGAGTTGGGCTATGACGAGATTTGTCTCATCGTACCCGGTTACCGACGCGACGATATCCGCACGCAAAATGCCTGCTTCTTCGAGTTTTCTGGGATCGGTCGCATCCCCCGCATAGGTGGTTATATTCGGCTTCCCTTCAAGTTGGGCGAGATGCTTCTCGTCGACATCGATGGAGCCTATCTGGTTTGACTCGCTAAGATTTAACGCCAGGTAGCGACCGACCTTGCCGGCGCCGGCGATCAATATATACATCGTGCATCCTCCTTACGCAACCGCGCTTATAAACTCCTCAAGCTGGGAAACCGCGCCCCTGCCGACGGCGATTCTTGCAACATCGCCCTCCTCGAAAACCGTCCCCAACGTGGGGATGAAAGACCTTCCACGCCTGGTGATAACAGATACTTGCAGCTCGCCCGGGATCGTGATGCTATCGACCGTTCTGCCAAAAAGGCCCACAGGCACCGCGACTCTCACCAGTTCGACCTCGCCGTTTCCAAAGCTCAGCTGTACGTCCAATGCGCGATGGAAGATCAGGTCCTCGATTTTGTTCACAGCCCAGGTGGTCGTCGACACTGTTGAGACGCCCAGGCGCTCATAGATGTTAGCCCGTATCGGGTCGTAAATACGCGATACGACCCGTGGCACATAATAGACTTCTCTTGCAATCCTGGCCGATATGATATTGAGATCGTCCTCACCGGTAACCGAGACGAACGCATCGGCATTTTCAATTCGCGCCGTAGTGAGAGTTTGCTGATCCATGGCATGGCCGGTTATCCGCTCGCCGGTAAACGTCTTTGCGAGCCGCCTGAAGGATTCCGGATTGTTATCGACAACGGTAATATCGTGTCTATCGAGCCAGAGGGAATTCGCCAGCTCTGAACCCAGGCGCCCGCAGCCAACTATGATAATTCGCAAGGTAATCACCTCTATTTCGTTTATACCTAAAACCCGCGTTCTTTATGCGGCCTGACGGCGCCTTACCGCTTCGGCTTCGTCAGGCGTCAACGGCTCCCGCTCATAGTATGTTCTCCTGGTGGGAGGCATTCGCCTGCGCATGTATGCTTTACGCAGCTCATCGGCGATGAATACTATCACACCAAACGAGAGTGCCAATAGCCACTCCACGATACCGAGCGGTCTCAGCCCGAAAACATTCTGCAAAAACGGCACGTAGAGGAGCGCCGCAACAAGTACAAGCTCAAATATAACTCCATAGATGATCCAGCGGTTCGAGAAAATACCGATTGAGAGTACCGAAGCTCTGTTGGTTCGCGTTGCGAACACCGTTCCGACCTGCGTACCGATGATGCCAAGGAACGTCATCGTCGTGGCGGTCAGATACAGCTCAAACAGCGGGCTTTGCGGGTTTGAGATATCGGGAGTTGCGAGCGTCCACCCACCACGAACTAAAACCCAAAAAAACGCGGCCAACACAAGTGCCGCCTCGATCAATCCCATGAAAAGGTATCCTCGCACTAGGAGTGGTCTGTCGATGATACCCTCACCTCTCTTTCGAGGCGGACGCTCCATAACGCCCGGCTCTGCCGGCTCAACACCCAATGCGAGTGCGGGCAAAGTCTCGGTTCCTAAATCGATCGCGAGAATCTGCAAAACTGTTATCCCAAGCGGTATGGCGCCGCCAGACACGACAAAGAGAATAAACGGTATGATCTCGGGCGTCAGGTGGGCGAAAATGTAGGTAACGAACTTCTTGATGTTGTCAAATACGCTGCGGCCTTCTTCAATTGCTGCAACGATGCTTGCAAAGTTATCATCGGTAAGCACCATCTCTGAAGCCTCTTTGGCAACATCAGTTCCGGTAATTCCCATCGCTACACCGATATCGGCCTTCTTTAGGGCCGGCGCGTCGTTGACGCCGTCACCGGTTACCGCAACTATCTCACCCTGATCTCTAAAAGCGGTAACGATTTGAAGTTTGTGCTCCGGCGCAACGCGTGCAAAGATGATCTCGCCTCCATAGAGTGCCGCCGTGAGGTCCTCCTCAGACATGGTATCCAGCTCCGAGCCCGTTATAATCCGGGGATTGTCCCCTTTGATAATTCCAATTTTACGTGCGATAGACTCGGCTGTGAGCCCATAGTCGCCCGTTATCATAACTATTCGAATGCCAGCATGTTGCGCCACAGCTACAGCGTGCTCTACCTCCGGGCGGGGCGGGTCCTGCATTGCCATAAGACCAAGGAACACCATGTCTCTCTCAACAGTTGCGGCCGTAAAACCACCTGTTGGGGCTATATCACGGTACGCTATCGCGAGAACCCGTAACCCCCGCCGCGCAAAATCATCGTTAGCCCTGACTATCTCGTCCCGGACTTCATTTGTAAGAGGGACGACCTCGCCGTCGAGACGAATGCGGTTGCTCAAATCAAGCGTCTCTTTGGGAGCCCCTTTAACGCATGCTATATCAATGCCGTTAACCTCGTGGATGCTTGACATCCTCTTGCGCGCAGACTCAAACGGTATGAGGTACACGCGCGGGAACTTTCGCAGCTCCTCCTCGATATTAAAACCTGCTTTTCGGCATGCGGCGAGAAGTGCGGCCTCGGTTGGATCACCGACAATACTCCAGCCGCGCCTCTCATCACCTGGTGGCAGCAACCTCGAAGTAGTGCAAAACGACGCCGAACGCCACAGCATGTCGTAGTGCCGTAGCTCATCGGGGCTTAACTTGCAACCGTTGTCATAATAATCGCCAACCGGCTCATACCCAACGCCAGCGACATCGAGGACTTTTCTACTGACCCAGATCTCGCGCACGGTCATCTCGTTTTGCGTGAGCGTACCGGTCTTATCGGTACAGATAACGCTGGTCGAACCAAGGGTTTCTACGCTGGATAGCTTCTTGATAAGCGCATGTTTCCTGGCCATTCGCTGAACACCAAGGGCAAGAGAGAGCGATAGCGTAGGAAGCAAACCTTCCGGAACGTTAGCGACAATAATGCCGATGGCAAAAAGCAAGCTTGCGGTAATTCCAAGATCGGTGACAAAAATGGCTATCCCAAATAGTACGAGTCCTAACCCAATCGCAATGTAGGCGATCAGCTGGGCGGCCTTTGCAACTTCTTTTTCTAGCGGACTCAACTCTTTACTGATTGCCTGCGTTAACTGCGCAATTTTTCCAAACTCCGTGTTTTGCCCGGTTGCGTACACGACAGCCCTGCCCGAGCCGGTCGCCACACTTGTGCCTGCAAACACCAGGTTAGGGGCCTCGGTTATATGGATATCCCGCAATACCGTATCGACAGCCCGGCGCGCCGGTGCCGACTCTCCGGTAAACGCGGCATTTATCGTGCGCATCTCAAATGCGTCGATAAGCCTGCCGTCGGCAGGTATGTTGTCGCCCTCTTCGAGCACCAGTATATCGCCAGGGACAACTTCTTCAGATAAGATTCGCTTTACCTCGCCCCCACGCAACACTTTCGCATAACTTGGAAGCAGCTGTTTAAGGGCTTCTGTTGCTTTTTCGGCTTTAAACTCCTGGAAGAACGCAAAAATCGCATTCACTATGATGACCACGAATATCGCATACGCAAGCTCGGGAAGCCCGGCGATTAGTGCAAGTATGCCGCCTACCCACAAGAGAATCGCAAGCAGGTTATAGAGATTAGCCAGGAAGCTAAAGATGAGGGACCGTCGCTTCGCCTCGGGGAGCTTGTTGGGCCCATACTCTTGTAGCTTCGCCGATGCTTGCTCGTCAGTGATACCTCTTGGAGAGGTTTCTAGCTCACGGTAAGCATCTTCTGCTGTCATCCGGTACGGCTGCATAAAACCATCCTCGGTCTGTTGAACATATACGTAACTATGTACCCAGACGCGGGGAGAAATAGCTTGAATTGATCAGGTAAGCTTAAGAGTCCTGATGAGTTAATTCGATGACTGCAGATAGCTTATAATGCCCTTGGCTATGCCGTCGGCAATAAGCTGCTGGTAGGATGGACTGTTGAGGAGAATGTCCTCCTCGGGATTAGAAAGAAACCCGGTTTCGACCAGTACTGTGGGAACCTTGGACCAGTTGAATCCGGTTAAGTCACCGCGGGCAACAATGCCGTTGTCTTTATGGTCGGTCGTCACGACAACGTCATCTTGAACTATCCGGGCTGCTTTGAGGCTCTCTTTATATATCGGGCCGGTCCATTTGTTGAGCGCGGGGTAGAGTGTCGAGATACCGTTTACTTTTGCATCAGCGGCGCCGTCCGTGTGAATCCTTACAAATAAATCGGCGTGGGCTTTATTGGCTATCGCGGCGCGTTCGATGTTGCTAAGTTTTACGTTATGCGTCGTCCTGGTCATAATGACTTTGATGCCGCTCGCCTCTAGTTTCGCTTTTAGCAGCTTTGAAACCGCAAGCGTGATCTTATATTCCGGCGTCCTCGATTTTATACCGCTCGCTCCGCCGGTCACTTTCTCTTTCATCTGAGTGGCCCCCGGACCAATCGGTTCACGCGATAAATCGGCTTTGCTCTGATGACCGGGGTCGATCACTACGACCTTATCGGTTAGGCAACACGATGGTGTGATCGCAGGCGATGGAAGCGGTTTCGGATTATCTTTTATGCTGATATCCGACTGTTCCACTTTGGTGCCCTGGCCGTATTTTCTACCACCGCTCACCTTGATGATAATTGTGTCCCCTGCGCTTACCTTCTTGTTGGGAAGCGGTCTTTGGGTAACAACATGATCGATAGGATAGATCTTACTCTGAACCCACCTGTCGATTTTTATCTTTAACCCAAGCGAACGGGCGGTCGATTTCACTTGCTCAAGGTCGCGCCCCACGAAAGCGGGTACAGCGATGCGCCCGTCATCTATTACGGCACCGCGCGACGAAATGACCTTATACCCGGCAACAGAAGCTGAAGCTATAAGCACAACGGCCATCGCGATGATAAAGATAAGTTTGAATCGTGGGTTCTTAAAAGAGAAAAGACCTATCATTTCCTTAGTCCTTTATGCCAACTAAGATAATAATAGTAGTATCGGCATGCTAAAGCATTGTTCTTCACTAAATTTACTTAAATAAATATTTAGCAAAGTTGAAATAGAGGCGTTTCTCACCTGTTTTGGCGAGCTAGTCGTGCAGTGCGTTGACAGGTGACCTCGACATGATATAATACCAATTGCGCGGGTGGTGAGGTAAAACTCGTCCATACGTATTTTTAGACTCACGTCCGAGTGGCGGAATTGGTAGACGCGCTAGGTTGAGGGCCTAGTGGCCGCTAAGGCCGTGCTGGTTCAAGTCCAGTCTCGGACACACCAAGGCTTACAGAACATCTGTAAGCCTTTTTTCTTACCCCTGAAGCCATCACAACAGGGCGTTTATTTGAATTGTCCCTGAAATAATCGTAAACTAATTAAAAACATAGAGGTAGGCGCCGGAATGTTAGAAAAGACTGAGCAGCAAATTGTTTCGACAAGCGGACAGGCTTATGTGCGGTGTAGCAGTTGCGGATTCAGGCAGAGCTTGCAGCCGTCCGATTTAAGCGACCCGACCAGTATTGTGTGCAGCGGGCCGGATTGTGAGCATACGTTTTCCGCAAAAGACGGGCTTAAGCACGCGATCATATCGGATAACGACTTCATGGCATGGTGTTTTATCAGCGACACCATGATATCCGGGCAGGATGCTATAACCATCGGAACCGCTAAGGAGATACGGCTGGAAGCACCCCTAAAGGTCGCCAAGAAGGTATTCATCGTGCAGGTAACGCCTCTTGAGCCGGGGGTTCTCGCCTACTTTGAGCACAAGTTTATTCCCCCGGATAACCTCATTATTCTCAGCTCGGGCGCAAACGACCTCGTCGGCGTGGAATGCGAGGTCAAGTGGGTAGTCTATGCGGATACTAAGAGTGAGACCAAAGAGGCATGGCGAGAGTACCTGCAACACGCCAAGGAAAGTCTTATCCATGAGGATTATCAAAGCGCTATCGTCGAGGCTGAGATAGCCGTTGAGGTCACGATAGCGGCCGTTTTGTGGGAGCTTCTTACAAAGCGCAAGAAACTGGAGGACGATGTTGCCGAGTGGATATTGAACAAAGTCCAGGCGGCAAGCGAGCGCGCTAAACGGGTTGCCGAACTCGCTATAGGAAAGAAGATATCCGATATCGATCCAATCATATACAAAAGCTGGGTTAGAGACGTCGCGCAAAAGAGAAACCGCATCGTCCACCAGGGTGAGATCGCTACAAAAGAAGAAGCGATAAACGCGATCGAGGCGGCGTTCGAGTTTATCTGGCTTTTGCTGGAGCTAATAGACAAGCATCCCATCAAGGCCAGACCCTAGCCGGCCTCCTGGGGTATTAGTTTGAGGACGACGACTGCGATATCGTCTTGAGGTTTACCGCTTACGAAATCTTTAGCTATATTTACCAGCCCGAGTGCAACTTCTTGAGAACCTTTCCCGCGAATTATCTTGTTAAGCTCCTCAATCATCACATCCTCCCCCAGAAGCTGGTTTTTACGGCGGGCTTCGGTCAAGCCATCCGTATAGAGAATTACGCCATCACCCTTGGAAAGGATTATCTCGCTCTGCTCGTAGACGATATCTTCCAATACTCCGAGCGGTAGATTGCTTTCGTCGCAGCAGAAGACGCACTTGTTCTTAACCCAGATGATTATTTCAGGATGCCCGGCGCGGGAGACGATCATCCGGCCGGTGCCCGGATCAAGGGTTCCGTACATCATGGTCACGAACTGGTTGAGACCGAGCTGCCGGCAGATGACCCTGTTGGCCTCGGTCAGGATATGCGCCGGCGAGAGCCCCTTGTACGCAAAGGCCCGTATCGTACTCTTAACCATCGATGTTATTGTCGCCGCCTCAAGCCCCTTACCTGAGACATCTCCGATCAAGATACCGACAGTGCCGTCACCAAGCTCAAACAAGTCGTAAAAATCACCGCCGACCTTTGCGACTTCCGCCGCCGATTCATATATCGTGCCTATCTCAACCCCGGGAAGGTGTATCGGAGCCGTAAGAATGGCTTGCTGAAGCGTCTCTGCTATCCCGTGTTCGCGCTCATATGCTTCGGCCCTTTCGATCCCTATGGCGACCTGTGCACATAACGCGACAAGCAACTCCTCATCGCTCTCTGTGAGGTTGGAGCCGTCTTTCTTGTC
>NZ_JBTSLF010000084.1:0-12090 GCF_054640775.1 Candidatus Aquicultor sp.
AAGAGATAAACGAGCAGCCGACGGCGATACGGGAGACGATTAGAAGCAGTTTTGTCGGCGGCAAAGTCAGGCTCGATACCGCATCCCACCTCACCGAGGACGCCATTAAAGAGCTGAACAAGATATTCATCGTCGCCTGCGGCACGTCATATCATGCGGGCCTCGTCGGCAAGAATGCGATAGAAAACTGGGCCGGAATTCCGGTCGAGGTCGATATCGCCTCAGAATTTCGATATCGAAATCCGATAATTACTAAGGATACCCTGGTCGTGGCGATCTCTCAGTCGGGCGAAACGGCCGATACACTTGCGAGCCTGCGCGAAGCCAGGGCGCGGGGGGCTAAAGTTATCGCCATTAGCAACGTGGTCGGCAGCAGCATTACCCGCGAGGCCGACGGCACCATACATACCCACGCCGGCCCCGAGATCGGCGTTGCCGCAACCAAAACACTTGTATCCCAAATGGCGGCCGTCTACACGCTGGCCCTGTACCTGGCCCAGGTGCGCGACGCGATGCCGAAGGCCGAGATCAATAAGCTGATTGCCGAGGTAAAAGCACTTCCCGACAAAATAGCCGCAGTTCTTACCGATACAAGCGCTATCGAGGAATGCGCCCGGCGGTTTTCCGAATGCAGGAGCTTTCTGTTCCTGGGCAGGGGTATCGGCGTCCCGGTTGCCATGGAAGGCGCGCTCAAACTGAAAGAGATATCATATATTCACGCCGAGGGGTATGCGGCGGGTGAGATGAAACACGGGCCGATCGCCCTGCTTGAGAAAGCCGTTCCCGTCGTTGTCGTGGCGACTAAGGGCCATACTTACGAGAAGGTCATCAGTAACATCCAAGAGGTAAAAGCGCGTGACTCCTATGTCGTCGCCATCGCGACCGAAGGCGACGAGGAGATAAAGCAGCAGGCCGAGTACGTGTTCTATGTGCCGGAAACACCGGAACTTCTATCAGCGATTCCGGCGGTCGTTCCGCTTCAGCTCCTGTCATATTACATCGCCAAGATCAGGGGCTGCAATGTCGACCAGCCGCGCAATCTTGCAAAAAGCGTTACGGTCGAGTAGCTTAGAGCGCAGATACCGAGGATAACGTTTTAACACCATCAGGCAGCCTACAGATTCCCCGCCAAGATAAAGGGCAGCAGTGCGATGAGCACCAGCATGGGGAAGAGGCTTGTCCGGTTAAAGTAGGAGGAGGCCTGCATGCTTGATGGCGAACGCGCCAGGGTGATTGCGGGCGCGCCCATGCACCAGATACCGACCGAAAGTTCTACCACCATCGCAAGCGGCGACAACGGCAACAGCAGAGTGAGCGCCACGGTTGTTATCGCGCCTATGAGAATCACGACCGATGAAACCCGGTTCCCGAAGACCGTCGCGACCGTCTTAAGGCCCACTTTACGATCCGAATCGACATCGGCCAGGTCGTTTGCGAGGTTCCGCCCTGCGATTTCCCAAAACGCTATGAACAAGAAGAAGTAAAGAGATTCCCGCGTTAAAGGTGCCACGGCGGCCCAGCCGGCCAGCCCGCCCATCCCGACCATAGCCCCCGTCGGCAGCGTTTTAAGCCATGAGGTCGAGCGCAGAGAGCAGTACATGATCTCCAGACCGACGCACCCTAAAAACAGCCACAGGCAAAGGGGATTGAGCAAGAACGCAAAAAACCCGCCAAGGAGCCCCATGCCTATAACCCAGGCGAGCGATGCCGTAAGCGAGAGGTCGCCGCGGGCCAATGGATGTTTAAAGACGGTAACCCCGATATCATGCTTATCCCGAGCCGCCTTGCCTCTCCTGATCGACTGCGCATCGACCTTGCGGTCCAAGATATCATTGAGAGCGAACACGGCCAGATACCCGGCTGTGGCCGCTATGAGCCCCAGAATAAGCACTCGTGGCCCAGGGAAACCCCTTAACGCGATGATCGCCCCAAGAAGCGGTTGGGATAGCGAGAGCAGAGATTGGTAGCTTCTCGACAGGTCGAAGAAGAGCGAAAAATAACCGGCATTCGCTATGTGCTCGGGTGCAGGTTCCATGGTTCCTCCAAATAATCCGGGGCCTGATTTAAATGGACTATACCCATGCAGCCCAGCGCGTAACCCACCGACGGCAGACATAGGAAACCGCTTTCTTGCTGTGAAATTATAAAAGAAGAATTACCCCGTATAATAAAAAAACGCCTCGCATTAATTGCGAGGCGTTTTGTGTTTTAAATAGCTATTCCGTAGCGCAAGCGCTATTGGAACTATTACTTCAAGAACGGAACGATCAAGAGAGCAACGATGTTGATAACCTTGATCATCGGGTTGATGGCCGGGCCGGCCGTATCCTTGTAAGGATCGCCAACCGTGTCGCCGGTAACCGCTGCCTGGTGTGCGAAGGAATTCTTGCCACCATGGTTTCCGTCTTCGATGTATTTCTTAGCGTTATCCCAAGCACCGCCACCGGTTGTCATCGAGATAGCTACGAAGATACCTGTTACGATACTTCCAACGAGAACTCCACCGAGCATAGTCGCTCCGATATGTGGGCCCTGTGATGCAAGCGCCATACCGATACCGAGGATTACGAGCGGTGTAAGAACCGGGATAAGAGCCGGTACGATCATCTCTTTGATGGCTGCAGCGGCAACGATCTCGACCGCTTTGCCATACTCCGGCCTGCCTGTTCCTTCCATGATACCCTTAATCTCGCGGAACTGGCGTCTTACTTCCTCGACAACCGCACCGGCTGCACGACCTACCGCGCCCATACTAAATGAGGCGAAGAGGTAAGGGAGAAGACCGCCGATAAAGAGACCGACGATAACGAATGGGTCGGAAAGATCAAACCGAAGATTTGCCCCCGCCTTTGCGAGTTCTTGCGTATACGCAGAGAAAAGAACAACAGCGGCAAGACCGGCTGAACCGATAGCATAGCCCTTAGTAACAGCTTTTGTCGTGTTACCAACAGCGTCTAATGCATCGGTAACATCACGTACATCGTCTGGAAGACCTGCCATTTCAGCGATACCACCGGCGTTATCCGTAACCGGGCCGAACGCATCGATGGCTACAACGATACCGGTCATGCTAAGCATAGCGAGCGCTGCGATACTAATACCGTAGATGCCAGCGAGGCTGAATGCGGTTAGAATACCGGCAGCGATAACGATAACCGGAAGGGCTGTGGACTGCATACCGACAGCAAGTCCCTGAATGACGTTTGTGCCGTGGCCGGTTTCGCTCGCCTTAGCGATAATTCTAACCGGTGAGTACTTCGATGATGTGTAGTAATCGGTGATGATTACCAGTGCTGCGGTAACGGCAATACCAACAAGAGAAGCTCCAAAGAGTGCGCCGATCGAGTACTTACCATTACCTTCCATGAACATTTGCGTAATCGGATAGAAAGCGATCATGGACAGAATTGCGGATGCGGCGAGACCTTTGTAGAGGGCTCCCATGATGTTGTTTTTCTTCCCGAGCCTAACAAAAAACACACCAATCATTGAAGCGATAATAGAGACCCCTGCCAATGCAAGCGGGTATACAAGGGCATTCTCAAAGTTAGGAAAATACAGGGTAGCTAATAGGATCGCTGCGATTGCAGTTACGACATATGTCTCAAACAGGTCGGCGGCCATTCCGGCATCGTCACCAACGTTGTCACCAACGTTGTCAGCGATAACTGCCGGGTTCCTCGGATCGTCCTCGGGAATTCCCGCCTCGACTTTACCAACTAAGTCGGCACCTACGTCTGCAGCTTTTGTAAAGATACCTCCTCCGATTCGGGCAAAGACCGAGATAAGACTTCCACCGAAACCTAGTCCGATGAGAGCGTTCGCGTCTTTAGTCGCTTCCCAGAATCCCGTTACAACGAGGATACCAAGTCCCACGACTAAAATACCGGTTACGGCACCTCCCTTGAAAGCGAGACCTAATGCTTTCTTAAGACCACCTCTCGCGGCTTCAGCGGTTCTCACGTTAGCGCGTACCGCTACGTTCATTCCTATAACGCCGGCCGCTGCTGATGCAACGGCACCAATAAGGAATCCGATAGCGGTTACCCAATTGAGACCGAAACCTAAAATTGCAAATAAAACAATTGCGACAAAAAATACGGTAGTATACTGCCTTTTTAGAAAGGCGGCAGCGCCTTCTTGGATCGCCTGAGCGATCTCTTGCATTTTTGCATTGCCAGCAGGCTGTTTTAGCGTCCAGGCGATTAAAAATATACCGAAAATAATGGCCAGTACGCCCGAGCCCAAGGCAATTGCGATTGCGGTGTTCTCCATTTTCCACTCCTTCTTTTTTTAGATTTTGTGTTACATTGTGTTACACACCGAGGAAGCCGTCCCTGTTTGGGGTTACTATAATATATCAAAAGTGCGTTTGGTAGTGCAAGCACATTGTCAATGAAATGGTTTTCTTGTAAGAGCTAAAACTAGTCGTCAAGCACGCAGTTAGCTTAGTTTTTCAGGCTCAATTGTAACAAAAATAACTAATGGTGACAAGCGCAATAGCGGCAAAAATAGGAGTTACCTCTTTAAATGCCGCAAAATATGAAGGATTTTGGCTTGTAATCGACCTAGTGGGGTTACTAAATATTTTTTTATACCCCACCCCGTATAAGAAGTTCCAGCACATCAACCCCTTAACTATGCCGATGAGCCGTTGTCGATAAAATGATCCGGGCATCTGGATACCCAGTGGGGGTATATTGTGGTAAAATTTTTCGTATGTGCTTAACTATTACCAATAAAAACCAATAAAAATAGCCATTGGAGGAGGTGCGCATGAGCGGACATAAGTTTCACGGCGATATTGCCAGGTTGGACGACCCGAGAAGAAAAGAGATACTACCAATCGAGCAGATGGTCGGGGTTTTGGGGGATGTAAAAGACGATGTTGCAGTTGCCGATTTAGGCTGCGGAACCGGTTATTTAAGCATACCACTCGCACGATATCTCGATGGGCGTGGCACCGTTTACGCGGTCGATATCAACCCAAAAGTTCTCGATGTCCTGAAAGAGAAAGCAAAAGGCATCGAAAACATAGTCATCCTGCAGTCGGAGGAAAATGGATTTCCTCTCGAAAGCAGCTCCATCGATATTTCGTTTATGGTCACGGTATTTCATGAGCTGGATGACCCGAGCGGCTTCTTGATGGAACTACGACGAGTTTCCAAACCTTTCCATCAGATAGTCGTCGTTGACTGGAACGATGTTCGGGGTGAGATGGGTCCGCCTATGAGCGAGCGTATTCCAGAAAAAGATGTCATCTCGTTTTTTAAGGAGAGGGGCTACGCACTCAAGAAGAGATTCGCACCCAGCCGCTACATGTACGGCCTATTGTTTAGCGTGTGGACGTGTAAGCCACTTGATAAAGCGTGGATGTAAATAGTGGAGGTTTAATGATGTCACGAAAGGTACTAATAGTAGGAGGGGTTGCAGGTGGGGCCAGCGCCGCCGCAAGGCTGCGAAGGCTGGATGAGGATGCCGAGATCATCCTTTTTGAGAAGGACGAACATATCTCATTTGCGAACTGCGGTCTCCCTTATTACATAGGAAAGGTTATAAAGGAGCGCGATAGCTTACTTGTGCAGACGCCTGAGGGGATGCGCGAGCGGTTCAATATCGAAGTCAGGGTGCAGTGTGAAGTGAAGCGGATCATCCGCGACAAAAAGAGCGTCGAGCTTTACAGCCACGCTACAGGAAAGACCTATTGTGAATCGTATGACCAGCTGATCTTATCGCCGGGGGCGGCGCCGTTCAGGCCCGACATCCCCGGATTGGACCACCCCCACGTGTTCACCGTCAGGAACATCCCCGATACTGATGCGATCAAGGAATTCGTCGACCATGTAAAACCCGAGCGCGTCGTTGTCGTAGGGGCCGGGTTTATCGGGCTTGAGATGGCCGAGAATTTAAGAAGACGCGGTGTGAGCGTTACCGTGGTCGAGTTGGCCGACCGTATCCTGCCGCTGCTTGATTTCGAGATGTCGGCACTCGTCCATCAGCACGTCGTGGAAAAAGGAGTAAATATCATCCGGGGTAACGGTATTCGTGAGCTGCACCATGAAGATGACCGGATAGTCGCCGAGTTGTCCGACGGCACCAAGCTCAACGCCGATATGGTGATCCTGGGGCTTGGCGTACGCCCCGAGGTGAGGTTGGCGCGGGATGCGGGTCTCGAACTCGGAGCGACGGGCGGCATTGCTGTAGATGAGTACCTTAGAACCTCCGACCCCGATATCTTCGCCGTCGGTGACGCGATCGAGGTGAAGGATTTCGTGAGCGGCAACCCGGTATTAATACCGCTGGCCGGACCGGCGAATAAGCAGGGCAGGATCGTTGCCAATAATATTTGCGGCCGGGAGGAGAAGTACACCGCGACGCAAGGGACCGCGATCATCAAGATTTTCGATCTTGCAGTCGCCGTAACGGGGCTCAACGAGGTCGCGTTAAATCGGAACGGTATTACCTATGGAAAATCGGTTACACATTCGACATCACACGCCACGTATTATCCGGGGGCGAGCGGGCTATCGATAAAGGCACTGTTCGATCCCGATAACGGAAAACTGCTCGGCGCTCAGGTCGTTGGCGGCGCCGGCGTCGATAAGACGATCGATGCGTTCTCGATCGCGATGCGTGCGGGAATGACCGTCTTTGACCTTGAGAAGCTGGAGCTGTCGTACGCCCCTCCGTTCTCCAATGCGAAAACACCGGTAAATATAGCGGGATATGTCGCCGCGAATATGTTGCGCGGCGATGTCGACATGTGTTATTGGGACGAGGTCGAGGCGATCGATAAGGATAAAAGCGTACTTCTCGATGTTCGCACCCCGTTTGAGCACAAAATGATGGGAACGATTGATGGGTCCATCAATGTGCCGGTTGACTACCTGCGGCAACGGCTTGATGAGATACCTGAAGACAAGGATATTTACGTCTTTTGCGAGATCGGCCTTCGGGCGTATGTCGCCAGTAGGATATTGATGCAGAAAGGCTATAACGTAAAGAACTTGAGCGGCGGCTATAAGACCTACGGCGCCGCATACGAAACACTCAATAATATAGTTTGGTAGGTTTTCCGATGCCGGGATTTGCTATAGAATGAAGATAACCAACGCTGGCAAATGGGGCATCATGATTAAAGGAATCGGCATCGATATTGTCGAAGTAAATCGCATAGAACAGGCGATAAGCCGGCGCAAAAAATTTACGGAGCGCATATTTACCCAGGTGGAGCGCGAGTACTGCCTGAGCAAGCGCCGCCCGCATTTACATTTTGCTGTGCGATTCGCTGCAAAGGAAGCCGCGCTCAAGGCGCTTGGGACGGGTATGCGCGGAGTGAAATGGACCGACTTTGAGGTTCGTCGAGATAAGTGGGGTAAGCCGTATCTTTACTTAAACGGTAATGCGGCTGCCGTAGCTCGTGAGAGGGGCATCTGCGATATATTTATAAGCCTATCATTTAGCCGTGAATCGGCGGTGGCCTCGGCGATAGCTGTGGGAACGGAGTAAATATTTGCGTGTAGTTACGAGCCGTGAGATGCTCATAATAGAAGAGCAAGCAGAAGAGTTATTCGGCCTCACCACTGGTTTGCTCATGGAGCGGGCCGGCCAGGCGGTTGCCGAAGAGGCGGAGCGGATCTTGCCCGGCTTCGGAAACATCCTGATCGTATGCGGAAAAGGCAACAACGGCGGCGACGGATTTGTCGCCGCAAGGCTTTTGAAAGTATCAGGATATACCATCACCGTTTTTTCACTTGCCCGCAGAGATGCGTTTCCGCCTGCAGCACAGAAAGCTTTCGATACCCTCCCTAAAGACATCAACCTTATCATCGAACCCGAACTCGGCCTGCTTGACGAGGTATTGCTAGAGGCGGATCTTGTTATCGACGCGATTTTTGGGTTTAGCCTTAAAGGCGCGGTGCGTGGGGTGGCGTCTCAGGTTATCGACCGCATCAATGCATCCCAGAAGATGGTTCTTTCGGTCGACATACCCTCGGGTCTGGAGGCCGACACAGGTAAAGTGTATGGTAGCGGGATATGGGCGGATATTACGATAACATTTACCGCACCGAAAGTCGGGATGCTTTTACACCCGGGCATCGAGCGTACCGGTGAGTACATGGTTGCCGACATCGCTATCCCGCAAAGTCTGGTCGACGAGCAGAGCGGGTTCAGGGCGCTGGATAGGGTGGATGTGTCCAACCTGTTTCCGGCGCGAAAAGTAGATGCATACAAGAACACCGTCGGGCGGGTACTGGTAATCGCCGGCTCGAGGGATATGGCCGGCGCGGCTGTTCTCGTAGCGCGCGGAGCATACAATATCGGCGCGGGACTTGTTGTTTTTGCCCCTCCGGCCGGTATTACACCGGTGCTCCACAGCGCCTTAATCGAGGCAATCGTACGGCCGCAGACCGAAACAGAGACCGGCACCCTCTGCGTTGACGCTTACGACTCGCTGATAGAGCTTTCCGCGCAATACGACATAATCGCGATAGGGCCGGGCCTTACGACCAATCCGCAAACTGCCGAGGTAGTGCGTAAACTCATCGTGGATATAGAAAAACCGATGGTGATCGATGCGGATGCTCTTAATGCCGTCGCCGACCATGTAGAGATGCTGAGCGTCAGGAGGGCGGAAACCGTCATAACGCCGCATCCTGGTGAGATGGCACGGTTATTTAAAGTTTCGACGCAAGATGTTTTGGAGGACCCCATTGGTTTTTCAAAACGGGCTTGCCTAGAGTTCGGGGTTATAGCGGTTCTAAAAGGCGCGGTTACTGTTACTAGCAGCCAAGATGAATCGACGCTCAATACGACAGGAAACCCCGGTCTTGCCACCGCTGGGACCGGAGACGTTCTTACCGGCTTTATAGCCGGATTGATGGGCCAGGGATTAAATGCATACGATGCGGCATCCGCCGGCGTGTATTTACACGGTTTATCCGCGGATATCGCCGTTGAAGATATAAGTGAGTATTGCCTGATGGCATCAGATGTCATCGATTATTTGCCCGAGGCGATTCTGTATATTTTAGGTTAGCGAGGTATTGTAAGATGGCTGAAGTGAAGCGAAAAGCGAAGGATATAATGACCAGGGGATTGGTTACGTTTACCAAAGATACGACGGTGAAGGAAGCTACCGAGGTGCTGGTCAAGAAGAACATCGGCGGCGCACCGGTCGTTGACGATGAAGGCAGGCTTGTCGGGATCGTATCCGAGAGCGATTTGATCATGCAGGATGTCCGCTTTCATTTCCCCACATATATTCAGCTTCTTGATGGATATATCTACCTCCCGCGCAGTCTTGAGCGGTTCGAGGAAGAATTTAAAAAAGCGGTGGGCGCCAAGGTGGGCGATGTTATGACCACCGATGTCATCACCGTTGATGAGGATGCAAGTCTGGAAGATGTCGCTACTCTTATGGTCGATAAAGACGTCAGCAGGGTTCCGGTTGTAGCAGACGGCAAGATTATCGGCATTATAACAAAGGGCGATATCGTTAAAGCTATAAGTAAAAGTTACTGGTAGGAAAGTTATTATAAGCTATGAAAATGAGACCGTTGTGGGCCGAGATAGATCTCTCGGCTATCAAGCACAATGTAAAAGAGGCCAGGAACGCGGTCGGGGACACTGTTGGGATAATGGCGGTCGTTAAAGCGAACGCCTACGGCCACGGTGCGGGTCGGGTTGCAAAGGCGGCCTGTGACGCCGGTGCGTCGTGCCTTGGTGTGGCTATCCCCAACGAAGGCGCCCGTTTGCGCGAGGCCGGGATAATCCAGCCCATCCATGTGTTGTCGGAGGCGGCGGCTGAGGCGGCTCCGGTAATTCTTAAATACGGTTTAACGGCTACAGTCTATACGTTAAAGTCGGCCCAAGTCCTGGCGGAAGAAGCCAGACATCGTGGCACGACAGCAAAAGTGCACGTAAAAGTGGATACCGGCATGAATAGGGTCGGCCTCCCTCCGGAACGAGCCACCGAGTTTTTACGGGAACTAAGCGCCTTGCAAGGACTTGAAGTCGAAGGAATATTCACGCATTTTTCTGAGGCCGATAATCCCGAAAGCGACTATACAAATCATCAAATAAGAAGGTTTAAATATCTTCTTGAAGAATTAGAATCCCAGGGGATATGTCCGCCGGTAAAGCATGCGGCCAATAGCGCGGCGGTGTATCTGCATCCGGAATCGCATTTCGATATGGTGAGAATCGGGATATCGTTGTACGGCCTTCATCCGTCTGAGGCCACGAAGGGACACATCGATTTACAGCCCGCATTTTCGCTGAAAGCCAGGCTCTCCTACGTAAAAGAGCTGGCGGGCGGTGAAGGTGTAAGTTATAGCAGGACCTATACGACGGCGCAAGCCACCAAAGTCGGGACGGTGCCCGCCGGTTATGGTGATGGATACTCGAGGCTTTTGTCCAACAAGGCTCAGGTCTTGATCGGGGGCCGCAGGTATCCGGCCATCGGCAATATTTGTATGGACCAGTTTATGGTCGACCTGGGTGCGGGCTCCACTGCCGGGGCCGATGATGAAGTGGTGTTGATCGGCAGGCAGGGTAGCGAGGAAATCAGCGCCGATGAGCTTGCCTCGATTTTAGGCACGATTAATTATGAGATCGTGTGCATGATAAACATGCGTGTTCCACGGGTATACAAGGAGTAGCACATGTCCGCATCGCGGATAGTCGTTTCAATCGTAGTAGCGTTTTTAGTCGGCGTGCTGGTTTACGCCGTTGCAGCAAGAAGCGAAAGAACTCCAGGTATGGCGCCGGATAAGCAAATGTCCGGTGATAAGGAGGCGCGTGCCGTAGTAGAAGGCAGCACAACAGCTTGGCATGTCACAGAAAATCACCTGAAAATCACCTTGGCAATCTCACCGACTACAGCGAAACAGGGTGACTTGCTGCATTTCGGAATCTTTATTGAAAACCTGGATTCAAAGCTCCGGGAACTTTCCTTTACTTCCAGTCAGAAATTCGATATCCGTGTCCAGGACAAAACCGGTCGTACGGTGTGGACCTGGTCCGATGGTAAGATGTTCACCCAGATGCTCGAAACCATCACCCTCGACCCGCACGAGAAGACCTCGTTTACGGCTACATGGTCGATGGTGGATTCGCAGGGAAAGACGGTTAAACCGGGACATTATGAAGCTTTTATTTGGATTACGGCTTCTGGTGTTAATGATCAAAAGATTAATCCTGATAACGAAGTTGGTCTTGGATTTACAATAAAATCAGACAATTAGCAGCTTGCTACACGTGTGCATTGCGGCAAAAGCTCTTTATGTGGAGCAAGCGTTGGAATCAAAACCGCCGATTTTTATGCCGCCGGTGGAAGTTTTGCCAAATTCAATAAAAGGAGGCGGTTAAAGTAAGCAGATAGAGGCGAATACAGCCGCATAGAGAGTGCTCAGAATTGTTCAAAACAGGCTACTTTGGATGTGTAAGCGCGGGTGACCGCGTACATAAGGAGGTAGAAGCATGAGTGCAAAAATTTGTGCAAGATGTATGGCAGTCAGTGATGGAACCAAGTGGTTGTATAACGAAGGGGAACACACACGACTCATGCGAACAAGACGAGCGGAGGTAACCCTCTGCCCGGGGCATCAAAGAATCGAGAAAAGAAGAATCGATGGCGTTGTGACGCTTAAGGGTGACTTTTTGAAACGTCACTTCGATGAAGCGGTCAACCTTATTAACAATATCGCCGACAAGCAGCTACAGCGAAACGTCGCGGCCAGGGTCTACAGTATGGAGGAAAACGGCCACGGCCTTACAGTAGAGACGACCGATGTCTCGCTGGCCGAGCGCATTGGCAGGGAGTTCGAAAAAGCGTTCCATGGAAATCTCCTGATCCAGTGGTTGCAGGATGCCGAGTTTGTGCGGGTGAACTGGCAGCGAGACTAGGGAATTACGAATTTCGAAATTCGAATGTCGAACCAAGAACATAATAAAAAAGTAAGGGCGGCTCGAGGGCGGGGCCCTTACTTTTTTGGCGCGCCCAGCTAAGCTGGGCCGCACTTGCGGGTGAAAGTCCCGTTCCGGTAACCACCAAGGGGCCGGATAGCTAATCCCGGTGCGTCGCAG
>NZ_JBTSLF010000085.1:0-1112 GCF_054640775.1 Candidatus Aquicultor sp.
CAGTCTTAGCTGCCAAATCTTTTGCAATTTCTATAATTTCGCCTTGAAGTTGCTCGATATCTCTATCGTAGATAATTAAATATTCTTGAAGTTGTCTTAACGCCTCTTTGATAGAGCTAACACAAATGTCTTGCACTTCCCTAGCAATATCTTGCTCTGGACCCAAAAATGCGTACACATCTTCTTGAAGCGCTCGGCGAACATATAATTTTGGAATATATTTACCTTTTGCAAACCGATCAACTTGGGTGTCTACATGGTACCGGAACCCGGCGGTAAGTGCTTGCATACTAACTAGGCTGCTCTTTTCAAGGTCTTTATCTAGAGAAAGCTTCCTTAGGACCTGATCAGGTAAGTGACTGCGAAGGCTATCAATGTATTCATGGATATATCTCTCAATATCATCCATCCACCAAGCCTGGATATGGAACGGTTTATTTTCTTCTAACTTACCTAGCCACCTGCGCATCTCTGGAGATGGTTTAGCAGTTGTAACCAGCAACCATGTATCGATCCCACCAGCCTCAAAATTAGCCAATTCTTTTGAAATGATTGCTTTAGTTATTATCTTAGTATGCTTGCATTGGAAGATCCATTTTCGGCTCCTTGCCACTATGCCTGGTATGCGAGCAGGTAAGTACGCTTCAACATCAATACCGCGATCTCCCGTGCCGTCAATACGTTGAGCATTATAAAATCCCATTGCCTCAACCAGGCGTAGAGTTAGCAAAACAAATTCATCTGGTGTTAATGCTTCCCAGTCCACTTTCAACACTACTCTTCCATTAATTCTTACTGCTTATGCAGGATTGCATATTTCTCAGCTAACAATGTATGACCATTCTACATGATCATTAAAGTTCTCAGGAAAATATTCGGTCGCATTATCGGTAACTGCAGGTCCCTTTCCAATCTCCCCACCGACTCTTAGAACTCTGTCGTTGTGCGAAAAAAATGAAGGCTCTGAACATCATGAATAGGTCACTCCAGCTCTAACTAGATGTCGTTTCGCTAGTATCTTCAATACTATCGCTTTTTGTATTAGCGGTATCCTTTTCAACTGTTACACGATTCTTTACATATATATCGTTTACTATATCACCGAGCTGTCT
>NZ_JBTSLF010000085.1:1122-11990 GCF_054640775.1 Candidatus Aquicultor sp.
ATTCTTTAGCTATGTAATCGATTAAGTGCTCTTCAACAGCATTCTTGCCAAGCTCTTTAATTGGTATTTCTGTAACTGTTGGAGGTGATTCGTAGGTTTCTTGGTCCCAAGCCTTCATTATTTTCGTAAGCTCTTCTCTGACGCTAGCATCAAAGTTTTTTTTGCAAAGCTTGTGCCATATTATTCATTTCTTGCACCATATTCACTAATTTTTGCTTGGCCACAGTAGCCTCAACAGTGTCGGTCTTTGCCTTCATTAGAACCCGACCCAGCAAGCATCTAGTTGTATTAAGATTATAATTATTAAATCTAAAAACGAACTGACTTATCACCACGACGGGCATCCCAATTAAGAGTGCTATATCGAGACTTCGACTTTTATTAACGTCAATTCCTGTCAATAAAATAAACGTTGTTGCCGACACACCAATGCCCATGATGTTCATGATATCGGCTTCGAGCGTTTTCTGGTTCTTGGCTCTCTCTGTTCATAAGCTAACTTCAATCATATTACGCCATTACTATTCACTTATGACTTAGTTTTACGATTTCTGTACCGATTGCGTATACTCGCCGGTAAGTGTTCTGGCAATAATTCTAGTTCTCTAAGCTTATTGAAATATACTTGGTTGGCACTGTAATACTCTTCCGCAACCCGGTTAAGATCCTCGTCACTAGCCGAATCGTAGTTAGCGAAATACTTCTTGCCTATCTCGTGAACTCTCTCCCACAATTCGAGCAGCTCGCTAAGTTCTTCGGGTTTCAGATCATCAATCTTTGCCACAATAGACCCCCTGAATAATCGTTCATGTTACAACCCTTAGTATAAGCCATCAATACGAACTTGTCTTTAAGGTCATTCGACGTCTTGGCTTTTCTGATCATGGAGCCTCACCAATGAGCAATCCATCTCACTTTTGGTTGTCGGCACAGTAACTGTTGATAGCATGTCTGCCTTGTAGAGCTTAACCAAAGCGGTCGCATCCCGCTTGTCCGTCTTTACTTTGTCGGATTTGGCTTTTGGCACCGTAGAGGGCGCAATTACGTTGCAGGCGTATCCCCACGTGTCTAGTTTTCGCCATAGGACATAACCACAGCTTGAAGCCTCATAGCATGCTTTGACTGTACCGTTCTTTGATGCTTTCTTGAAAAACTTGCGGATCTTTTCATCGCGGTGACCTGAGCCCAAAAACAGTAAAACTCACATCTAGAAAAAGTCAGTTAGTTTGACCCTCATTTGTCTAGGCTCATCAAGCCGTAACAATACCCCATAACATAGGAAAAAATAAGAAAAAGCCCTTGTGAAAACCATAATCACAAGGGCTTTGGTGCTGTCGAGATGTGAGGATGCGAACATCCGCATCCCAACCTAATCTACAAGTTTGCACTACTCACAATCAATATCGTAAGCGTACTCCAAGGATTTAAATACTTCGGCAATCTCACGGGGCATTATTCTATTTTCGTACAAGAGGTTCAAAAGGGGTTCAATGGATATCGCAGAGGCAAATCCTGTCTCTGCATCTTTATTATTCTCAACCAGCGATTCGGTTAAAACTCCCAGCAAAAATCCATACTCGCTAATCACCGGACCACCGCTAAAACCCCCTCTGGGGATGGTGGATATTATAAAATGCGGATGAGGCACATTATATTTATCGATAATAGCGTTCACTTCTCCTTCAACCGCAACTAATTGAGCCCCTACGAACGGGATTATCGGATACCCAAACACCATGACCTTCGATAACACTAGTTCATCGTCCAGCCAGTCATCCAAATGACCACCTAACAGTATGCATTCAACTTTTTCTCTAATTCTCTTGCCGACGATTATTACTCCTTTGTTCATATAATAATCTAGCGAGAAATCTGTTTCCATCACCGCTAAATCTATCCTAGAATCGCTCGGATAAAAGATATTTTTGATATTAACGTTTTGATTTCCAAAACCGCCTACGACTTCTTCAATCTCATGACGCTCAACAACATGCCTTGCGGTTACTATATAGCCACCACCGATATGAAAACCAGCGCCGTTTGATAGATTACCCTCATGGGTCTTTATTGTTATACGAACCATGCAAACCTTATATTTTTGGTAATCCTCTGTCATGCTACTCATGCTAAACCCTCGCTTTAGCCGCCCTCTTATATGACTAGAAAAACTAGTTTATCACGTGGACGAGTTGCTCTCCAATTCTATAGTATTCACAGTCGCCAAAATACTTGTGACCAAATTGTGACCAAACTACCAATATATGTAAAAAAGGGAGGGCTTTCACCCTCCCTACCTGGTCGTTTTAATCCTGTGCCCAATCTGACCAACAGCTTACGAGTGAGCTGCTCTACCTGCTGAGCTACAGTGGCAATCTTTAGTTTTTGCGGTTTTAAGCCGCATAACAAACACTGTGACCTTATATTAATACCAAAATTTCGGCGTTTTGTGAAGAGGGCCGGAGGGCTAGACCAAGCCAACCGCCCGTAATCCCAATAAATCGCCTAATCGCTATCCCCATTCTTCGACGGGATGCCGTCATCGATCTCGTCGACTTTTGGCTTATCGCCGTTGCCGCCTACATCGGCTATTACTTCCTCATCATCTAAAGCTTCTTCATCCCCCGTTACATCTTCGTCCATAACGACCGCTTCGTCACCTACAACCTCGGTAACTTCCTTAACGTCATCAACCCCATCATCTTCCACAGCCCCAACACTTCCAGCATTCCCAACAATCCCCTCGTCCTCAACAACGCCCTTATTTTCCACAACGCCTTTCTCGTCCGCGCCTCTGTCTTCGGGGATATCGACGCTGTCTTCCATCTCGATTTTGGGTTTGCTGCCGTTACCGCAGCAGGAGTCGGATTTGCAGGGGGCTTTGCATTTGCAGCCGAGGGCGTCGGCCAGGGGCATTTCGATACGTTTGCCGGATTCGAGTTCGGCGATTACGGTTTCTTTCGGGACGTTGAACTCGACGATTCGGGCGGTGCCGAATTCGGTGGTGAGTTTGGTGCCTCGTTTGGGGGCGCGCTTCTTGAAGTCCTGGTAGGCCTCGTATTCATATTTTAGGCAGCACATTAAACGGCCGCAGATGCCGGATATCTTTAATGGATTAAGCGGCAAATCTTGCTCTTTGGCCATGCGGATCGAGACGGGTTCGAAATCGCCCAAAAAGACGGTGCAGCAGAGGCGCTGGCCGCAGGGGCCGAGGCCGCCGACCATTTTGGCTTCGTCGCGCACGCCGATTTGGCGAAGTTCGATTCGGGTTCTGAACACCGAGGCGAGGTCTTTGACCAGGTCGCGGAAATCGACCCTGCCCTCGGAGGTGAAGTAGAAGATGATCTTGCTGCCGTCGAACACGTACTCGACCTCGATGAGCTTCATCGGAAGCCGGTGTTTGGCGATCTTCTCATCCGCTACCTGGAATGCTTCTTTTTCCTTTTGCTTGTTTTTAGCGAGCGTGCTCTTATCCTCGTCGCTCGCCCGCCGCATGACTTTCTTCAGCGGGCTGGTGATCTCTGCGTCGGGGACTTCTGTAGGTGAGGACACTACCTCGCCGAATTCCATCCCGCGCGATGTCTTGACGACGACTTTCTCGCCGCTCTTTAAATCTATCCCATCCGGGTCAAAGTAGTAGACTTTGCCGGCTCTCTTAAATACGACTCCAACAACTATCGGCATGCCTGCCAAAACCTCCTGCTCATTCGTAAAAGCCAGTGCTACCAGAGCACCGCTGAATTATCAAACTTTGCGCTCCACTGCATACTACGGGACGAAATACGGATTCGCCTGCACCGCGAGCACGTCGTGGATTCTAAACAACATCTCTTCAAATGCTAATTGCATATTAACATTAAAACGAGAATACTGCCTCGTTTCTTCGATTATTTGCAGGCACCGGTTCATATCCTCGCTGCTAAAAAGGTCGACGTGCTCCTTCACCGCCAGGAGATGGTCCTGGTTGTTCAGGAGATCTTCCCTGCCGGTTTCTTTCAGCAGGATAATATCGCGAAACCACGAGGTCAATATGGTCAAGACATCCTCAAACCCCTGGTGCTCCTCTTTGCCCAGCTCGCGCTTTTGCCGTTGCTCGATGCGCTTGATGGTGCGCACGGGGGCGTCCTTTGCATCGTACTGCTCTTTCAACTCGGCGATTTCCTTTTTATTGGCGGCTTTTAGCTCGTCAAGGGGCTTTTTGATTTCGCGGATAAGCTCCTCGGCGATAAAGCTCAAGCGCGCGAGGTCGGCCCGGTCGGCGCTCTGTGCAATACCGAGGACGGTTTTCCTGCGCTCCCTTTTGGATGGCGACGCAGCGAACGAAACCGCCGCACCCAGGATTCCGCCGCTTAGTCTCGTTGCGAGAGCCGCCTCATCGTAGCCCAGGCTATACCTGTTGACCAGGAATGATATCATCTCTTGCGCCGGAATCGGCCTGAACTGAACCTGCCGGCAGCGCGAGATAATGGTGGGCAGCACCGCCTCGGGATTGGATGACACCAGGACGAACACGACGTCGACCGGCGGCTCTTCGAGTGTCTTTAGCAGAGCGTTTGCGGCTTCGGGGGTGAAACGGTCGGCTTCGTCGATGACGATGACCTTGATTTTTCCCTCGTAGTTTTTAAGCGAGACGGATTGGATGAGCTGCTCGATTTGCTCGATGAGGATGAAGTTGCCCTCGGGCTCGATCAAAAAGATGTCCGGGTGTATCTCGCGCATGATTTTGCCGCAGGATACACAGCGCCCGCAGCCGTCCTCCTGGCAGTTGAGGGCCGCAGCCATGACTTTTGCGGTCGTCCACTTGCCGACGCCGCGCGGGCCGGCGAAGAGCCAGGCGTGGCTGCCCTCCTCGGAGCGGAGCGCACGCAGGATTTTATCTATCGCATCGCTCTGACCGATGATGCTCGACCAGAGAAAACTACTGTCTGCAGGATTGTTCATAGGATCACTCATAGGCAAAAATTATATCACAGGAGTGGTTCTACTGCTTGGATGATGAGCATGTGGATCTCTTCGATGGAGACCCGGCCGTCGATAACCTTCCAGCGCTGAGGCTCGTGCTGGGCAAGCTCCAGGAACCCCTTCTCAACACGCTCGTGAAACTCGACGTCTTCGCGCTCGATTCGATCCGTGACGATTTTGGTCGCCCGTTCCAGACCGGTCTCAACGGGTACGGTTAGTAAAATCGTCAGGTTGGGCATGATGCCTTCGGTGGCCTGCTCGTTCGCTTTCAGGATGTAGTCGAGCGGCAGTCCCCTGCCATAGTGCTGGTAGGCGATTGTCGAGTCGAGGTAGCGATCTGAGACCACGATGCTCCCGCGCCCGAGGCCAGGCTTAATCGATTCCGCAACGTGCTGCGCCCTGTCGGCGGCGTAAAGTAGAACTTCGGTGCGGTAGTCCATCTCGGTAAAATCGGGGTTAAGCAGAACCTCCCGGATGGCCTCGCCGATGGGTGTGCCGCCCGGTTCACGGGTCATGGTTACCTCATATCCCTTTGAATTCAAGTAAGTGGCGAGAAGCATCATCTGGGTGCTTTTGCCGCTTCCTTCGATCCCTTCAAAGGTTATAAAAAGACCTTTGCCTTTCTTGTCTTTATTGGCTTTTGTGCCGTTTGTGTCTTGAGTCACTGTGCTCGTCCCCTCTGTAAGTGTGGGCGTACCCGCTTATTATGGGTTCTGCTTTGGCAATTGCCCGTTGCTCGTCTCGCGTAGTTTGCCCAGGTCGATTACACGATATCCTTCTGCATAGCGGACGCCGATTCGCTTACCCGTGGCCGAATCCCAGGCATCATGCATGGCGTTCATCATCCGGTGCTTGTAGGTGAATTCCGTGAACATGAACAAGATTTCCATCTTGCGCTTAAATGTGTCGCTTGTATCGATAACGATATTCGGGTCGGCCGCCCTGAAATAGTAGAGCCCTTTGATTGCGTCGTCCCGTATCGCAACGGCGGTGCCGACTTGGCCTGCGGCGTTGTGATCGGGATCATAGTAGCCGTTTCTTCTGCCAAACTCGAAGGTAAAGATGTCCGTTGCGCCAATCTCATCGGCGACCTGTTTGATCTTGGTATACGCTTCTTGGCTATACTTGAGGCTGCCGTCGGGGTAGTTGATGAAGAACACCTTGGTCAGGCCCTCGACTTTTGCGATTTTCAGCTGGTCGTCGTGGCGGGTTTTAACGATAGCCCGTGAATAGAAGCCGGGCATATAGCGCTCTTTGCCGCCATCGGTAAGAATGGCGAGATAGACCTTGTTACCGTTGTTCTTGATGAGTTTGGGGAGCGCGCCGCCGGACATAAACTCGAGGTCATCGGGATGCGCCGTTACAAACAGGATTGTGGCATCTTTCGGCATAGCATCGAGCCCTTTATATCGCGACGGCTCGGTTTTTATGTTCTGGTCGACAAATCTACCTCTTAGGATGGAGGGGCCGAGGATATAGAGCACGGTCCCGATAACAAAGACCACCGAGAACAGAATAAGGACTGCTTTAAGTAGTTTAACCGCCATGAATCCGCCTTCTCTGCGACTTCTAGCACCTTTTATGCTTGTTTATATGATCTCCGGTTTTGCTCATAAAAATCGCCGCCACGCGCATCGGCCGCAACGATTACCGGGAAGTTCTCGACTTCAAGTTTATAGACCGCCTCGGGACCGAGGTCGGAGTATGCGACAAGCTCAACGTGCTTGATATAGGATGAAAGAAGCGCCGCAACACCGCCGGTCGCCGCAAAATAGACGGCGTTATACTTGGTCAAAGCATCCTTGACGCCCTGGGACCGCGGGCCTTTGCCGATGACGCCCTTGAGGCCGTGCTCGAGAAGAAGCGGCGTAAAGGCATCCATCCGCGCACTGGTCGTCGGCCCGATCGATCCGCTCGCTTTACCAGGTGGTGTGGGAGCAGGGCCCGCATAAAATATGATCTGCCCAGCAAGCTCAAACGGCAATGCCTCACCCTTCTCGATTGCAGCCACAATCCGCTTATGCGCCTGATCGCGCGCCGTATACAATGTCCCCGAAATCTCGACTTTATCGCCGATCTTAAGGGATGATATTATTTCATCTGTTAACGGTGTTTCAATCTGAATCGTCATTTCAACTTCCCTTTTACTGCTTGTCATTCTGAACGAAGTGAAGAATCTAGGTCGCACCCACAGATTTCTGTCACTGAGTATGTCTAAGCTTAGACCCTCCTGCATAAGAAAAAGGTTTCTGCACCCAAGATTCTTCAGTCGCTTTGCTCCTTCAGAATGACATCTAGTGTATCCTACGTGCTAAATAATAGCCTCGGCCTGGCGTGCCGCGATGCAGTTGAATGCGATTGCCGCCGGTAGGCACGCGATGTGCGTCGGCATCGTCTCTATTTTTACACCGAGCGCCGTGACATTTCCACCTAAGCCCGCGGGGCCGATGCCGAGGTTGTTGATCTCGGTGAGAAGTTCGTCCTCAAATACGGCCAGTTGCGGATCGGGGTTTTTATCGGAAAGCGGTCTCAGCAGTGCTTTTTTTGCGAGCAGACCGACCTTATCGAAGCTTCCGCCGACCCCGACGCCCACTATGACCGGTGGGCACGATTTGGCGGCGTTCTCGGCCATCTCGAGGACAAAACGCTTTACCGCATCGGCATCTTTTGAAACGGGAAGCATCCTCAAACGCGAAGCGTTCTCAGTGCCGCCGCCTTTCGGCATGACGATGATTTTAATTTTATCGCCCGCTACCAGGTCGATATTGATGAATGCGGGGGTATTGTCGCCGGTGTTTTCCCTACCCAAAATGGGGCGAGCCACGATCGACTTGCGCAAGAAACCTTCCACGTAAGCCTGCCGCACGCCCTCGTTTATGGCCTCAGCGATATCGCCCTTAAGCCAGACATCCTGCCCAACCTGCAGAAAAACCGAAACGTAGCCGGTATCCTGGCAGATGGGAAGCTTCTCTTTTATCGCAAGCTCTGCGTTTTGCAGGACCTGCTCGAGCACCTCTTTCCCAGTCGGGGAGGTCTCAACGGCAAGGCTCGCCCTGACGGCTTCAAGCACGTCGGGGCGAAGCTCGGTATTCGCTTTTAGACAGAGGTCTTTAACGACTCTGGTCAATTCTGCTGCGGGGATCTCTCGCAAGCCGGTTATCCTCCAATTATCTCTTGCACATCGTCAAGAGAGCTTTTCGCTGAGGCTGCGGACTCAAGAAGCTCCTCGCGTTCCTGATCCGTTAACGGGATATCGACGATTTCCTCGACGCCGTTTGCGCCCAGTCGCGCGGGAAGCCCGACGTAGTAGCCATCGATACCGTACTGGCCCTGCGCGTATACCGAGCTCGGCACTATCTCGTCCTTTTTGTCACTCTTCGAATCACTCTTCGAATCACTCTTCGAATCACTCTTCGAACTTACTATAACATCAACCATGTGCGCCGACGATGCGCCCGGTGCGTAAAACGCGCTGCCGGTCTTGAGATATGACACGATCTCGGCGCCGCCGTGCTTGGTCTTATCGATAACTTCGCGTATTTTCTCGTCGCTTAGAAGCTCGGTGAGAGGCTTACCGTTTACCCTGGTCAGGCTCACCACGGGCATCATGCTGTCGCCGTGCGCGCCGATGACCATGCCTTCAATGCTCGACATCGGTACATTGAGCGCCTGTGAGATAAAATATTTGTAGCGGGCGCTGTCGAGCGTACCGCTCATGCCGAAGACGCGGTTGGGTACATACCCGCTGATTTTCCAGGCGAGGTACGTCAGGATATCGACGGGGTTACTGACCACCAGGATAAGGGCTTCCGGCGCAGCGGCAACCACGTTCGAGATGACCGACTTCATGATAGCGGCATTCTTGCCGAGAAGGTCGGTCCTGCTCATCCCCGGTTGGCGCGCGAGCCCGGCGGTAATGACGACGATGTCCGAGCCCGCCGCAGTGCCATAATCGGTCGAGCCGGTGATCGTCTTGTCATACCCCTCGATCGCCCCGGCCTGCATCATATCGAGCGCTTTACCCTTTGCAAGCCCGTCGACGACATCGATGAGGGTGATGTCGGCCACATTGTTCTTAAGAAGCGTATACGCACAGGTAGCACCGACGTTACCCGCACCGATAACAGAAATTTTCGCCATTGAACCTCCAAATTAAGTCGTGGGTCGTGAGCTGTTGTTTTTAATGATGACCACATTATAGCAAAAAAGGGCCAGCCCTTGCCGCCCTAAACCGACGCAATAAAAAGGGTGGATTCAAAATCCACCCTATCTTGCTAGACCTTCACAATTCGAAATTCGAAATTCCTCCAACTATTCCGCCACGGCCTTTCGCTCTTCTACTTCTTCCGTTGCCTCGACTACCTTAGGAGCTTCTTCTTTCTTCTCCTTGCTCGGGCATTTCGGGTTGATGCAGAGTATCCACGGCCTGCCCTTGCCGGACATGACCTTTATCTTCGGGCTTCCACAGTCCGGGCACTTCTCACCCAGGGCGACGATCTCGCCGTATTGCGGAAGCGGGTACGAATTGCTGCATTCAGGATAATTCGTGCATCCCACGAAACGCTTGCGGCTCTTCTTGGCCCTGATGATCTTTAACGGCGAGCCGCACTTCGGGCATTCGCCGACGATTTTATCCTCACGGATGCCGGCGCGGATCTCCTCGCCAAGCTCGCCCTTCTTGCTGTTCAGTGCGAGCATGATATCGGCGAGCATCTGCCGTGACCTTTCGACGACCGCGCTCTGGCTTGTCGCGCCTTCGGCGATTGCGTCCATGTCCTGCTCAAGCTCGGCCGTCATCGCAGGTGTTGCGATGCGCTCGGCATATTTTAGAAGTGACTCCGCAACGGCCATTCCGGTCTCGGTCGGCTGAATCGGGTCGCTATGGACGTAGCCGCGGTCGTAGAGGTTCTTAATGATCTCATGCCGCGTGGCCTTTGTGCCCAGGCCCAGCTCCTCCATCTTCTGGATGAGTTTGCCCTGGCTGTAGCGCGCGGGCGGCTGCGTCTCTTTATCTTCCATGTCGATATTGATCAACGTGACGGTGTCGCCTTTCTGTGCGGCCGGCAACTCCTCGTCTTTTTTGCGACTGTACGGGTAATATTTCAACCAACCCTCATTAACGACCCTGCTGCCGCGTGCGAAGAACGGCTCTCCGTTCGTATCGATATCGATTCGCATGCTCTCAGATGTCGAGATCGGAGCAAGCGTCGCATAGAACCTGCGAACGACCAGCTCGTAGATCTTCCACTCCTGGGCATCGAGTTCGTCTTTCTTGGCCACGCCGGTCGGATGGATCGGCGGGTGGTCGGTTGCAAACTTTTTACCGCGCGTCGGCTTAAGCTCTTTTTGCTTCAAAAGTTCGGTTGCAAGCTTCCCTAGCTGGGGGCTGGCCATGAGCATCTCAAGCAATTCGCGCAGGTCAAGTGATTCGGGATAGACCGTGTTGTCCACCCTCGGATAGCTGATGAGACCCCGCATGTACAGACTTTCGGCAATCCTCATGGCGTTTGAAGTCGATATTCCGACGTTGGTCGCCGCGCTTAAAAACGCGGTTGTATTAAAAGGCGCCGGCGGTGCGCGCTCGCGCGGTGTTTTCGTCACCGAAGTGATCGTACCGGTCTTGGCGCCGCTTACGTTCTCGATTACCTTTTCAGCCTCGGCCTTTTCCCAGAACTTCTCGGTCTTATGGCTGGCCATAAACCGTGAGCCATCCTGGTCGTACATCGCCTTTATCTGCCAATACGGCTCGATGACGAACGCCTCGCGCTCTTTTTCCCTTTGAGCGATGAGGGCGAGCGTCGGGCTCTGGACGCGGCCGACCGAAAGGAACTGGTGCCCGAGTCGTTTGGAAGCAAGCGAAATAAACCGGGTGAGCGTGGCGCCCCAGATCAAATCGATATCCTGACGGG
>NZ_JBTSLF010000086.1:0-11818 GCF_054640775.1 Candidatus Aquicultor sp.
GTATCCGCAATGCTTTTGGTGTTAAAGAACCGTTGCCGATCAGCGAGGGGTTTTATAAATTTGGGACGGTCAAGGCGAAAAACCTAAAGCCGGGGGTGGATTATACGCTGGAGATTTCGGATAAAGAACGGCACTTCACCTACACGATGGTCGACTGGATCAACTGGTCCGCACGTCACCCGCAGATGCTTTCGACAGGAGAGGCTATAAGGATAGCAACTGACTTTTGTAAAAACCGGGGTCTTTTCTCGTTAGATGTAGCAAAAGTCGATTCTGAAGTTCAGAAGACAGAGTATTTAGAGCCCGGCCATAAACCGGTCGCGCCGCCGGTGGTGTGGGTAAGGTTTCAAGGTAGAATCGATGACTATCCGTTGATCGATACCGACGGTAGACCCGAGATGTTTTCGTGGATTCAGGTGGGGATTGGCCAAGGCGGCAAAATCCTCACAGCTTCGGGAATGCTTCCCGCCAAAGCGGAGAAGGTCGACCGGCAACTCCGGTCGATCGATGAGGCAATCGATGACCTTAATAGGGGATATGCGATAAGCAATGCCGATGGACCTTCCTTCGGCCATGGCGGCCCACGCCAGGCAACCGGCAACTACGGAGCCAAACCCGCAAAACCCGCAGTGCGAAAGGAAAAGATTACCGATGTTGGGCTTGCCTACCAGATACGCCTCTCACTAAAGGCTAACACCTGGTATATTGGACCGGTCTATGTGTTTACCATCGATGATGGAGGTAAGAGCGGCAAGCGCAAGGCGACCATCCCGGCCGCGCGTCCGTAGTTCTATCGCCGTATCGCTAAAACCGGTAATAAGAAGTAATTAATAACCAGCGGAGAGCTGGTAGGAAAACTGCGCCAGGGTTTCACCGCGGGAGACGCGAATTCGTTTAAGCTCAAACAGGTTGTTGCCCGGCCGCCATAATCCGGGGTGTGTTGTAAGCCCGCCGAGATAGCCCGATTGTTGCGTGATATCTATAACCTGCCGGTTATAGCTTCCGGCCGGATAGGCGATGAAATGCACCGGTTTATCGGTATGCCTCTCGATCAGCTCTTTCGATCCCATCAACTGGGCGACCAGCACGTCCGCACCCTGGATTGCGAGGTCGCAGTGGTTGAGCGTGTGCGATTCGATTTGCATCCCCGCATCGGACATCTCTTTTACTTTGGCCCAATCAAGTCCTCTACTCATGTTGACCTCTTCGGCTTTTACGAAGAACGCCGCTCTCATTTTGCGCTGCCGCAGGGTTGGAAAGACGCAGGTGTAGGCATCGGGCGCACCGTCGTCAAACGTGAGAACGACCGGTTTTTTCGGCAGTTGCATGCCGTAGATCATTGCGTCGTAGGCATCGTCCAAGGTCACGACATGATATCCTTTGGTGTCTAACAGGTCTAACTGTTGTTTGAAGGTCCTTGTCGATATGGTCAAATCTCTTTCAATCGAGTTCTTAAACTTAGGGTGGTCGTTGACACAGTGGTACATAAGAACCGGGATGCGGCCCGGGGCTTCAAGCGCTTCCTGTGCTACCGTGGTGGGACTCTCCTTCGGCAAAGTGCCGGCGCCTATTGTTGCGATTCTTGGGGCTGTTTCTTGAGTGGCCGTCTTTGCCATCTTCGTATCGTGCGTACGATTTCGCGCCGGCCCAATCTTATTTACTGAAGGCGCCTTCGATGCGTTTTTATAAGGAGCTTTAGAATCGCTCGTCCATGCTAGTATGCTCTCGAGGTTGAAAATCCCGGTTAGGTCAAGCGCAAACAAGCCCAGTGCGATCAGCGTTATGCCAAGCATTGTTCGGGCTACTACCGTTTTCCACTTTCCCGACACCTTTTTGCTCATGCGGTGACTTTCGTTTACCCAGGTAAGCACAACGATTACATGCGGCGATTTTTTGTATACCCGTGAAGTAGATGTTTCATACATGCAGCCCGCAAGTTTCTCAACGCCGGTATGTCACGTGTCGATGGGCTAGGGTGTTTACCTTCGGTAGCCGGGTAAGGCCCGAATAAGAATCTTAAGATTTGGGAATATGAAGTGAGACCGCTTAGTCAATTACACTATTACCAGAGGTTGGCATGAAACTTTTGTGGGCCTTTTTTCTCGCCGGGCTTGCGGGCGGCTTCAGCCATTGCATAGGCATGTGCGGCGGCGTCATTGCCGCGTGCTCGTTCGCCGGGTGCGCCGGAAAAGCCAGGGCCGTCGGAGCCCCCGTGTATCAATCCCTTTACCACGCCGGGCGTCTTATTACATACGGCCTGCTTGGTGCACTATTTGGGGCGCTGGGGTCATTGCCGGGGCTTATGGCCTCGATGCGCCCGTTTCAGCGGTGGGTTCCGGTTGTCGCGGGTGTGCTTATGGTCGTCGCCGGATTGGCAGTGGGTTTTAACTGGACCGGTACTATGAAGATGGCAAACGCCGTCTCAAAATCCGGCAGATTTAACGGCAGATTTAACGGCAGGTTTAGTAGAGCATTTAGCAAAAGATTTAACAGGGTAGCCGCAACGCTTTCGCGGCGCGGCATCATGGCGGCCTTTCCGCTCGGGCTTCTTATGGGGTTGCTGCCGTGCGGCATGCTGGCGGTCATCGAGCTGCGGGCGATCGCCGGCGGCTCGGCGTTTTGGGGCGCGTTGCTCATGGTTGCGTTCGGGCTCGGCACGATACCGGGACTTGCCGGATTTGGGCTTGCCAGCGGTATGATCGGTTCGCAAACCCGTGGCGCTTTTTTAAAAGCCGGCGCCGCTATTGTAATCGTTATGGGAATCCTTACGGTTGTTGGTGGGATATCACGCTTGTCGGTGTGATGAAGCACTGTGAAATAAAGGGGCTACTGATACTATTTGGGCGAGACCGATGTCCGGGATAAATTAGCGCAGATACGAACACTGTTGGCAGCGGAACGCACGTTTTCCGCTTGGATACGAACTGGCCTTGCCGGGGTCGGCGGTGGGCTTGTAATCATCAAGCTTATCCCGTTTCGCAACATCGGGCATCAAAAAGCGGCGCATGCGGTGGGCCAACTCCTGGTCATCTGGGGTGCGGCGATTTTTATCTTTGCGCTGCTGGATTACTGGACCACGTACAAAAAGCTCGATATCAAAGACGCCTCAACGGCCCTTCCCATTTCTATAGCCCTCATCACGGCACTGCTTTTTATCGCCGCCATAATCATCCTTTGGACGACATTTAGCGCGATGGGCCCATAGGAGCTTGAAATGAACCTGTTTACCCCGGGAACGCCGATTCTTGCTATCATCACACGAACGTTTATCATCTACTTCGTCATCCTCATCGGCTTCAGGTTGACTGGGAAGCGGGAGGTCGGCCAGTTCACCCCATTTGACCTGGTGCTTATCCTTTTAATCGCCAATGCGGTCCAGAACGCGATGGTGGGGCCGGATACCTCGCTTACCGGCGGGATAGTCGCTGCTGTCACGTTGCTCGCGTTGAATTTTATAGTCTCTGTTGCCGCTGATCGCAATCGTTTTGTAAGGGAGTTGACCGTTGGTGAGCCCACGATTCTTGTACACAACGGCCAGGTTCTTGAGCACCATATGCGCCGTGAGCATATCACGATGGACGAGCTTGAGGCGGCCATTCGCGAGCACGGTATTGAGTCTCTCTCCGATGTGCAAATTGCCGTGTTGGAGGTCGACGGCACGATCAGTATCGTTCCGGTCGGTTCAAAGGTATTGAAATCGCGAAGGCACATAAAGTTTCTGCGCCGCAAGCAGTAGTAGCAGCAGGAACAGCATTATCGCTTGGCCTTCAATACGGCAGTTATAAGGCGGTAGAGCCGTGAATAAAATCAGCAGATTTGGATATAAACGTGCTATCTTGCAGTTCTATTGCACCGTTGCTACATACCGGCGGGCTTGGCGCTTGCCAGCCTATTTGATCGCAAAGCGGCACGAGCAACGGAAGTATTCAGCAAAAAAGGAGGAGGGAGTATATGGAAAAGTTATTGCCACCTCAAACGCTGCCCGCCGTACCGCACATCGACTTCAGCATCTTTAATCTCGATATCCCCGGCATCGTTATGTGGGTTGCAGCGATTGTTATCTTCTTCGTTGCGGCGTGGGCACGCATGCCTAAGACTCTTGAGCGGAAACCTTAACTATCACTTTAAATTTAACCGACCGTACCCTTTGAAAGGAGTGTAGAACTGATGAACCTGACAAAACGAGCGCAGGTTGTACTGGCCGATAACCTCACGCTCGAGGACGCGTTACCGGCAGAGATGCCGGTCTATGTAAATTCAAGCTCTTATATGTTTGGTGTGGCAACGCTCTCATCCCTGACGTTTATCATCATCACGGGCCTTATCTTAAGCCTCTTTGGCCCGAACTGGTACCATGTGTCGCGAACCGGTTTGTTCTTTAACTCACTGCATTTCTGGAGCGTGCAGATATTTTTCCTCGCGCTTGTACTGCACCTGGTTACCAAATACCTCATAGCATCATGGCGCGATGGCCGAGCCAAGACCTGGATATGGGGCGTTTTGGCGTTGGGATTGGCGGTTGTTACAGGCCTAACCGGCTTTTTGTCGCAGGGTAATTGGGATAGCCAGTGGATAGCGGTTCAGGCGAAAGATGCCTTTAATGCGCTGGGCGTCGGCGCCCTTTTTAATACGTTGGATGTCTCGCAGGTGCTCACGCTTCATGTGTTCGCTCTGCCGCTCATTCTTGGGATCATAGTTTTGATCCACCTGTTCTTCGTTCGCCACGATGGCCCGGTGAAACCATTGCAAAGGAGGACGATACGATGAGCAAAAAAACGCAGGCATATTTCAAAGGTATCCCAATGAAGCCGTTTGACCTTATCAGGGAGGCTTTGATCGTCTCCGGGGTACTTGCTATCGTGATACTCGCCCTTTCAATTATCTTTAGTTCGCCGGATTATCCCCCCGTGCGCGGCGAAGATGTAGCCAAGCTGCAGCCCGTGTCGTATCTTAAGACAAGCGCCGGCATTCTTGCGGGGCAAAGCAGCGTCCAGGCGTACGGACCACCGTATACTAAGGACGTGGATAATTCCCAGGAGTTTCTTGGGATAAAACCGGCGGTGCTCTTCGGGGTGACGATTCCGATCAATGCGTCAAACGACCTGGTGCTGAGGCCTCTTGAGAAGATTGCCGTCCTCGATAAAGGTTTAGCCAGTGCGTTATCCACCTATAAGACGGCATCGCCCAAGCAGCAAAGTGATTGGGCGACGGTCTATCTCGGCGCGCTCGATAAGGCAAAGATATCGCCCAAGGGCAACGTCACGGTGCCTAAAGGGAATTTCGGCCCGGTTCAAACGATGATGAACAGCATGCTTAACCTGGGTAAAGCCGGGTTGCTTGAAGGTTCTCTCGACGCAGGGCCGAGGCAGCCGTACGTGTTCGATCTTACCAGACCACTCCTCTATTTTCAGGATGATGTCGACCACAACGTGGCGGATTCGCTCGATATGATGGGTGACCAGTGGGGTATCAGCCATGAGACCGGCAACTATCCGGGGGCTTGGTGGTTGTATCCGTATGCGTTCTTCTACCAGATACCGCCGATGAACGCATCTGCGAACGGCGACTTGCAGGTCGGCATAATCATGACGGTTCTATTCCTGGTGCTCCTGTTCGTACCGTTTATTCCGGTCTTGAACGCGATACCTCGTTGGCTGGGGATTTACAGGATAATCTGGCGCGATTGGTATGCGCGTGAAAAACCGCCGGCAGCACAGGCACAACCGAGAAAAGTCAGCTAATGTACGGGACGTAACAGTGTTGTCGCTTAGCGGCAAAAAGCGTTCCTGGCGACATATTCTCGCTCTTAACTACCGGTCGGGCGAGGGCGTGTCGCTTTGGTTTTTCCTTTTGCGCCTGGCAAGAACCTCACGGCTCACCAGCCAGACGACGACAAGGACTATGGCAAGCGCATAGATGCTCAAATGCAGCGATTTCAAAATAGGCAGAAGTTGCTTACCGTAGGTGGTCCCGTAGTATCCAAGGGCTGAGATAGCCGAAGCCCAGGCAAGGGCTCCAAGGGCGTTAAATAGCAAAAACTCATGCCAGGGCATGTCGGATGTCCCCGCGATCAGTGCGGTTAAAACCCTCGCGCCCGCAATAAACCGGGCGAAGAACACAGCTACCGGCCCGTGTTTCGTAAAGAACCTATCGATGCGATCGATTTGCTCTTTGCGGATGAACACATACTTGCCGTATTTTTCTACCAGTGGTCGCCCGCCGAAGCGCCCTATCGCAAACCCGATGTTGTCCCCGATGACCGCCGCGGTTGCCGCGATTGCCGCTACCAGGAAGATCGACAGCCTGCCCTGACTAGACAGTCCGCTAGCCGTCAAGAGGATCGTTTCCCCTGGAACCGGAACCCCCGCGTTCTCCAGCATAACCCCAAAGAATACGGCAAGATAGCCGTATTTCTTAACGTTAGTCAACAGGGTTATCCCAAAGCTAGCCAGCATATTGCTTCTGTCTCCTTTAGCAATTCATCGCAATGGGTATCATTATACTCGTTAACCGGATGCCCGGCAGTATGCAGTATGAGCTATGGTTAATGGCCCACAAGCGATTGCATACACGATCGTCAGGTTTACGAGCGAGCGCAACGTTTGGAGCTTGTTTGCCGTGGGTATCTACAAGGCACTTTAAGCGATATTAAGGAGCAGTTTGTTGGAGAAGATTACAAAGGTTCTTCTTGTTACACCGCCGTACCATTGTGGGATGGTCGAGTCGGCGGGCGTCTGGATGCCGCTCGGTCTCGCATATCTCGGTGGTTCTCTACAAAAAGCAGGCTTCGATGCTGAAATCTACGATGCGATGTCGCTCTTTCACACTAGCGAGCAAATCGAGGCCCGTATAGCGTCCGCCCGGCCCGATGTTGTAGCCGTTACGGCGTATACCGCGACCATAAACGCGGCCATCGATGTCTTACGCCTGGCCAAAGAAGCGGTGCCGGGGGTCGTTACGGTTATCGGGGGTGTCCACCCGACTCATATGGCGGCTGAAGTGTTGGCCGATCCCGCGGTCGATTACGTGGTTCGCGGTGAGGGGGAGAGCACGCTTCCCGAGCTGCTGACATGCCTTAATGCCGGTGACGATACCAAAAAAGCCGCCGGTATTTCCTTTATACCGCCTGGAAGCAACGGGCTTGTCGTGAACACTAAGGACCGGCCGCTGGTTCGTGATCTCGACCGGCTCCCTATCGCCTGGGACTTGATCGACTGGCCGGTCTATCACTATCGGACTAAACCCGGCTCACGTCTTGCCATTACAAGCTGGGCGCGCGGTTGCACCGAGCGGTGTGTGTTTTGCTCGCAGCATAAGATGTGGCGCGGCACCTGGCGGGCGCGCAAGCCGGAATCCATTATTACAGAGTTACGCATGCTCAAGGAGCGTTTCGGTGTCGATACCGTAGAGGTCGCCGACGAGTATCCAACGCACGACCGCTCCCGTTGGGAATATATCCTCGATCGCCTGATCGAAGAGGATTTAGGGCTCGAGCTGTTGGTCGAAACGCGTGCCGATGATATCGTGCGAGATGCGGACATCCTGGATAAGTATGCTCGGGCCGGCATTCTGCATATGTATGTCGGGGTCGAGGCGGTTCATCAGGGCCGCCTGGATCAGATGAAGAAGAACCTGCAGATAGAAGACTCGCGAAAGGCGATTACCCTGCTTAACGATGCGGGTATCATCACGGAAACCTCGTTCTTGCTCGGGTTGCCGGGCGACATGCCCGAAACGGTCGATGAGACCCTCAAGCTTTCATTTGAGTATGCGCCCGACCTCGCATTTTTTCTTGCGGTGACCCCATGGCCGTATGCAGACTTTTATCGTCAGGTAGCCGATAAAGTCGAGGTCTTCGATTACAGCCGCTACAACCTTATAAACCCGATCATCAAGCCCGACGCGATGACCCGCGATGAGCTGGCAGGTATGTTGAGCGGGGCTTTCATGGCCTTTTATATGGATAAGATGAAGAACCTGCACCTGCTATCACCTCATAAACGGGACTACATGGTGCGTGTGGCCAAGCTTTTGATGGAAAACTCGTATTTGGCTGACGAGGTCAAGGCGTCGCTCGGCAAAGCCGGGGTCGTGCATGGAGGACCGGCTCACAAAGCGCAAGTCGCCAAACCGGCCAATAAAGAGTTAGTCGCATAGAGAGTCAATATTAAGGTGGTGAGTGCGCATGGTCGTTGTTATGTATGTTATAAGCATATCGCTCGGTATCTTTATTACCGCAGGCCTGGTGCTTACTGTTAGCGCTATTCGGTCGGCCAGGCGCCAGCACCGGCTTACCGGCGGCGATAGCTTGCAGGCTATATCAGTCCGGCAGCGCATACGACGTTATGAAGGCCCCATCAAGCCCGACATGCCTCTTTTCAACCCTGCTGCCAGGATCGCCATAGAGTTTGCGTGCGCCCTGTGCGGGTTCCCTGGGTTGGGCTGGATGATCTCGGGTAACATCTTCCCCGGTCTCATCCTTATGTCGGTGGTTCCCGCTTTTGTTTGGGCCTTTTACCCTATCTATCTCGCCTTGACCGGAGGATTATCAGGTTCCCCGTTTGTCGTGGTCAGCTATTTACCGGTTCTCGCAATGGTATCGTCGGGATGCCTTGCTGCTAACCAGATAATGGTGGTGCGAAAGCAAGGTGACAAGGTTGACTCTTAAGGCCAAGCTTATCCCCACCGCAGCACTCGGGGTTGCGTTCGTTATAATCGTGGTCCTTCCGTTGCTGCTCTTATCGTTGCCAAACCCGAAAGCGGTAAAGGTTCCTACCATGCAAAGCGTAAAGGCGGGTACTTTTCTGGACGCGGGAGAGGGTCTGTATAAACTGTATCCTTATGCTTCTACCCAAGACAAATTCCCGGCGGGTGCGCCATCGGTCGGCAGGAAACCATCAGTTTACGTAAAGTACCGTCAACTGGACGAACTGCCAGCATATGGCATATATGCGTACCCGACCAACCAAGCTGTTCCTGTCAGTAGAAAGATTGAAAAAAGCAACGTGTTGCGGCTTGCACCGGAGAGCGGACTACACACGGGATTGTATTACATCACAGCTGCTAGGGACGGTATTTACGGCGGAACCGATTATTTTTACTTCAAGGTTCGCTCGGTGGGCAAGGGACGACCGTAGTTTAAACCATAATTTCGACGGGTAAGTGCGTTTACAGAGAGGGCAACGTGGCGCAGGGAACGGCTTAGCTAAACAGATGAACCCTTGTAAGGTAAGGTCAACCGGTTGAAAAAAGCAAAGGGCGGTTGGACATAAAATGGCAGATGAAAACAAGAAGCAAGAAGAAGAGAGACAAAACCTAAAACAAGAACAAAACCAAGCTGCCGGCGGGCAACAAGTACCGCGAACAGAAGCGAGCGATGCGTTGCACAGGCGATTCGGTTTCGGGTATGAGACGGTCACCGGAATCGGCGAGGTCACGTATAAATACGATGACCGGGCCGCAGGCTTTTGGATTCTAAGCAGCGCTTTCTGGTTCGTTGTCGTAACGACATTCGGTTTTATCATCTCTATCGAGTTGTTCGAGCCCGAGGCGTTCGCCGGAATCCCATATCTTGTATTTAGCAGGGTACGGCCAGCGCACGTTGAGGGGGTCATCTTCGCGTGGCTTACCATGATGTACTTCGGCGGCTTTTTCCACTTTTTGCCCCGCCTTCTCGGCACAAAAAGCCTCTGGAATGAGCGGTTGGCGATTTGGACCGGCTGGGTCTACAATTTTACGCTGGCCGTAGGGTTTATCACCCTTCTTCTAGGCTTAAGCCAGGGCAGAGAGTATGCGGAGTTTATTTGGCCCGTCGATATTCTTGTCCTCGTGGTCTTTATCAGCAACATCGTTAATACGCTCGGTACTGTGGCAATTCGCAAAGTGAGACCCCTGTATGTCAGCGTATGGTGGGCTATGGCGGCCCCCGCGTGGGTTGCCATCTCGATCGCTATAGAAAATGCGATATGGTTTCCGGGGAATATCTTCAATAATCCATCCGGCGCTTTGCCGGTAGCCGTGCATGACGTTCTTATCAACTGGTGGGGTAACCATAACCTGTTCGGTTTGTGGCTTACGCCGGCGCTTATCGCGATTACCTACTATGTAATCCCCCGCCTGACGAACACGCCGCTCTACAGCCATACATTGTCGCTCATTTCGTTTTGGGGCCTGGTGTTCGTATATGCGGGCGTCGGCGACCATCACCTATTGCAGACGCCGACCCCCGGCTGGCTAAAAACCATCGCAAGCGTCAACAGCGTAGGTATCCTCATCCCGGTATTTGCCTTCTTTACAAACGTATTTTTGACTATGCGCGGTAACTGGGACCGTTTCTTTACGAGCCTGCCCGTGCGTTATGTAATGACCGGGTTTATCTTCTATATTCTGGTAAACCTGCAGGGGGCAGTCCAGGCGATACAGCCGTTTAACGTCTACGTTCACTTCACCAACTTTACAATCGGTCACGCCCACCTGGCGTTGTTGGGCGGGTTTACGATCCTGGGTATGGGCGTCGTATATTATATCGTGCCGCAGATATTGAGCAAGCCGCCCTATTCACGGGCGCTTGCCGAATGGCAATTCTGGCTGGTTACCTTCGGCTTCCTGCTCTTTTTCTCGTCGCTGACGATAGCCGCCTTTGTTCAGGGACAAAATTGGATGAACGGTACACCGGAAGTAAATGTTTTGCCGATGCTCAAGATCTGGAACGCTTTACGCTCCGTCGCCGGCGGCATGATTTACGCATCCGGTCTTATACAGCTCTACAACATTGTTCAAACATACCGTGTTGATACCGGGTCTATAATCGCCAAGCAGGCCGCACGGGATGCGCATTCCGGCGTCGGGGTCGGTGCGATTCAACCATAAAGGAGGGAGGGGTTACAATGTCCGAACAAAAACGCTGGTTGCCTTCATACAGATTGTCGCCCCGAGGGTGGGCTCAGCATCCATACAAGAAAATGCTCATGACCCCTATCCTAACCTTTATCGGAGGCCTCTTCGCCTTTGCAGTGACGGCTAGTTGCGCCGCGCTCTTGCAGATTTTCGTGTTTAACCCACCGGTCTCAAATGAATGGGCCCCGATGAACGACCAGGCGATGCGCGGGCGTGTACTTTTCGTTTCTAACGGATGCATGTATTGTCATAGCGGGTTTTCGAGGCCGCAGGATGTTCGGGCAGGACTTTATTACTTGTACCCCAGAGTATCTCAGCCGGGGGATTATTTCGGTACTGAGAACAGCCCGAATATTTTCGGTTCCGCGCGTCTCGGCCCGGATCTCTCAAACGAAGGCGGCTTACATCCGGACGACTGGCATCACGCCCATTTCTTCTCGGCCCGTTATGTCGATCCGCTGTCGATAATGCCCCGCTTTAGCTTCTTTTCCGACCAGGATGTCGAAGATTTAACCGCTTTTGTTCAGAGAAGGAGCGGCAAGAGCGGTCTGTTGCGTCTTGCCGGCGAAGACTATATGAAAAAACTATTGCTGGCGGTAAACAATTTGCCCGAGCCACCAAAAGGTTTTCAGGGTGCGACAAAAACCCTAGCCGATGTGTGGCAGGCGCAAGTCAACGCACCTACTCCGCCAGGCGGGAACGTCGATGGGCTGGACTGGCCCGACCCCGTCAACCTGAACATCGTCGATAGGTCATACTGGCTGGTTAGTAACCCCCTGCCTGTGACGAAGGATACTCTTATCCGTGGGCGTGAGATATTCCAGGAGCGCTGTATCGGGTGCCATGGCGAGGGAGGGGCCGCGGTGAGCGAGGCAGCCCGGTTTATGAGCCCGACCCCGATCAATTTTACCGATCACGGTGA
>NZ_JBTSLF010000087.1:0-11639 GCF_054640775.1 Candidatus Aquicultor sp.
CAACATGGCCGCCGTTTTGGGCAAGATTTGCTGCATCGCGGGCCATCTGATCCGCCCTTACAGAACCCTCGGCCGTTTGTTTGATCGTCGCGGCCATCTGATCGATTGTCGCAGCCGTTTCTTCGACGGCTGATGCCTGCTCCTGGGTTCTTTGGGCGAGTTCCTGGTTGCCGGCCGAGATCTGGTCGGTGGCATTCGCGACCGATTCAGAGACCTCAAGAACTTCACCGATCATTTTGTTGATATTGTTAGCGAGTAAATATGCAACCGCTATGCCTACCAGTGCGCCAAGAATAGTTATGAGGACAATAAGGATACTCTGCGTCCTCTGTGCGCTTTCAGCTGCCTTGGTGTTCTCGTTTTTTACGGCCGCCGAAGCGTTTACAAGATTGTTATATATAGTATCTAGTGCGCTAATTGTCGGGAGAGTGTTTTGCTTATAAAGTTTTGCTGCGTTTGCGCGGTGCCCCTTATTGATCTCATCGATTACCAGGGCGCCCTCTACATGTAATCTATTGTGAGGCTCCTCAAGACTTCTCAGAGCCTGTTGAATCTCTGGGGTTTGCTGCTTGAACTCCTCTGAGTTAATGTAACCGTAATACCACTTACCGAAGGCACATTCATGTGGATCAAGGTGCTTATCAAACTTGGTTCCGACAAATACATGATTAGCCAGAGCGTTAAGCCAATCGGCGTGTTGTTTCTGGAAGGTTTTTGCCTGGCTCTCAAACTCGGAGCTGCGAATAACAGTGCCCTGTGCCGCTAAAAGATACCCGTTCGTCTTATTGATTCCTATGCTCGCGATTAACAATATTACAATTATTGCGCCAAATGCTAGATACAGTTTGCTCTTTATACTCAATGTCTTCATCTGCTCTAATCCTCCCCGATAATGTATATGCTATAGCTCAAAGCCATCCGTAAGCCAATGGATAGATTGCTTGCTGGGGATTGTATCGGCTACCATAAAGCCATCTTTAGGTGTTATTCGACTTACTAATATGCTAATATCGTAGTAAAATTTTCCAATAAGCTGAGGTAAACAGCCATAAACACTGCGTTGTTACGTTAACTTCGGTCCACTTTATGTCGATTTTACGGGATAGGAAGGGGACTCCATGAATACGGATGAAACTAAGAAAAGACCCAACCGGTGGGTCTTTTCTTTATCAACAGATATGTAGCTTGTTACTAGCCAACGTGCTCAAGAGCCATTGAGAGCTTCCCTTCGATGAGCTTATAGATATCCGAGGCGATTTGCTCGCATTCCGGGCACCGTGTCGCATAAAACGCATGCTCGTGCATATGCGTGTCATTCTGATGCTTTATCCATGCGCTATAGTCGCCGTTACAGCAACCTTCGGTTCCTCCAAGGGGACAGAGCGTAAGGCATGCCTTTGGGTTTCCTTTATCAAAATAGGTGTCGCAGCAGGCACAACTGTTAGCGCTAAAATCCTCGCCGCCCTCTAGGATAGTCGTCCATTTCCGTTTGGCGGCTTCAAGCGGGGTTAGCCCTGCCCTCAAGTCGGCAAGCATATCGTCTCTGGTATAAGAAATCTCGTTGATCTCGTACATTTCTCCAACCTCCTTGTACTTTCTTATCTCCTTCGACAGGCGAAAAGCTAGGTGTAGCCGATTAAGATATGCCATCTCATCACCCCTAGGGGCCGGGCAACGCTACCGTGACTATCCGCGATTACTATGTATTAATTTTAACGACATAAGTGGGGTGCAGAGAATAAGTATCCGGTAAGCGGCCTATTTTCAGGGTAAACGCGTAAACCTCCCCGCCAACGGGAGGTTTACGATGAATTTTTATAAAGTGCCGGTCAAGGCCGTAATTACCGCACTGGCGGCTGGATTAGGCGGTTTCAGCGGTATCCCTAGGTGCTTGTGACGTGAACTTGGTAACCGAATTTCGGCCCTGCTTCTTTGATATATACATGGCTTGGTCGGCGGCGGAAACCAACGACATCTTGCCGGTTGCGTCATCCGGGTATGTTGCGACCCCGATACTTACCGTCATCCGGCCCGTACCATGTTTAACCTTGAACTGATGGGATTCAACGTTTCGCCGGATTCGTTCGCCGATTCTCATGGCCTCATCTGAGTCGGTTTGCGGTAGGATAACGGCAAACTCCTCTCCGCCGTACCGGGCTGCGATGTCATAGCCGCGGATAGCGTCTGCGATGATTTGGGCGACTTCAAAGAGCGCTTTGTCGCCGAAGAGATGGCCGTTTCTATCGTTGAACTCCTTGAACTTGTCCAGGTCACAGAAAACGAGTGATGTGGATGATTGGAGCTGATCGGCTCGGTGTATCTCTATCTCCAGCTTATCCTGGAATGTCCTATGGTTTACGAGGTTGGTTAAGAGATCGATCTGCGATCTCCACTCCGCTTCGAACCACTTTTCTCGCACGGTCTTCAGCAAATGGTTATTCTCTTCCAAGCGACGCTGCAGGGCTTCGGTCATGATATCAAATTCTTCTGCAAGCTCTCCCAGTTCGTCGCGTCTGTCCAGCTCGATTCGCTTGCGTAAATTACCCTTTGCGACTTCTCTAGCGCCCTCGACCAGATACTTTAAGGGCTTAAACACTTGCCTGCTGATCGCTATGTAAAGAAGAACGATGAGGGACAAAAGGGCCCCTGTGCCGTAAAGCAGCGCGCGGTAGGCATAATCCCTTATGGCGATATCTCTTGGCTCAAGATTCATATATACGCCAAGAACAGCTGCGGGTTGATCACTTATATAAATTGGTGCAAGCATCTCGACAATGCTTTTCCCGGCAGACCGCTCTTCCCATACGATGTGCCCCGTTTTAATTTGAGCCACGTCAAAAGCATCGGCTGATTTACCTATCTCCAAGTGATCGCTGCTCACGGTTTTTATAGCTCCACCGCTCCGTTGTTTCACGTAGAGCGATATTTTTAGTATCTGCGGGTCGATCCTTTTAAGCTCGTCGAAGGTTTTTTGCATACGCTCTGTGGCGGCAAGGTCGCTCGGGCTGTTGATCATCGCGTCGACCATTTGGACGGTTGAGAGCGCCTTTTCTTTATACTGATTATTGATCGCTGCTAAAGAATCCTGGCACGAGGCATAAGCGTAAAAGCCGAAAACGCTGGATATGATGAGAACGGAAAGAATGTTAAGTTTGACGAGGAGACTTCGCCGCTTCTTATGTGATCTAGCATGTGTTTTAATGTGCGGTTTAGTGTGTTTAGCCAATCCGAGTTCACCCTCCAGCATAGAATCAATTATATAGTTATCGGCATTCGCCACCTCGGCTTTTACATTTCTCTCTCATTTTCTCTATATGTGATGCACTTTTTATGCCGGAATAAGCAACCACCAGATTGATGCATGTTATAATGCATTCATAATAGAGTCGTAACAGAATCATCCTATTAAGGGGGTCCATAATTGTTTGAGTTAAGAAAATACTTTGCTATCGCTGCCATTGCCGGATCCATATTTTTTGCGATTGGGTGCGCCTCTCAAGACCAGAGCGCTATGCAAGAGGAGATCAAGCCACCGGCGACTACGACAACCACCCTGCCTCCAATTCGGCCTACAAAGGCATCCGATCTTGAACAACACGGCTGGATCAGCATTTCCGCTGGTCAGCTTGAGCATATGAAGAATACCGATTCTACCCTTCAGATTATCGATGTGAGGGCAAGTTGGATGTATGCAAATAAACACATCAAGGGAGCAGAGCCGATGCCGCTGAGTTATTTGGCGGATAATCTGAAAGAACTCGATAAAACAAGACCGATTGCGGTTTACGACAACGAGGGAGAAGCAGGTAACAAAGCCGCAGATCTCTTGATTCAGAACGGCTTCAAGAAAGTTTATAATCTTGCAGGCGGCATGTCGGCGGGGTGGGAGTATGAGATCGAGCCCTAAAATAAAAATCTAACCATTAAAACGCGAGTAAATCTCGTGGAAGAGATTATGTGAGTTAAATCCCTCCTTTCTGGATAAATATGTGGTTACAATGGCCATTATCAATACTTGTCTAAGAGAGGTAATGCGCATGAGACTAGGCTATACAATCTTGGCGGAAGCGTTTATAAGAGACGGAAATATTGATGAAGCGTTAAAAGCAGTTGAATATTTAGAAGGGGATCGTAATAAGAGGATATTACTGCGAGAGATACGAAACATCGCCATACGACAGGGGCGGCTCGACGCTTACCATAAGACATCGGAAGCGATCGGCCTTGATTCTCGAAACCCGGATGAGTTGACGACTATGCTTCTCGCTAATATCGAAAAGCAAATCATCGATGGAATGAATGAGATAATCGACCTCCTTCCGGATGGTAAAACGAAGAATAAGCTTCTAACAACTGCTATCCTGGAATCTGCCTACAGGGGCCATATCGTGATTTGCGAGCAATTAGCCGAAAAACGCGGTAGCAGATTAACGAGAGATGAAGCGATGACAGCAAAGATTGCCTGTGTCACGCAGGGATGGATCAGCGATGCGCAAAGGGCGGCGAAGGCGGCTGGCATTGAATTAAGTAAGGAGGACTACCGGATAATGTTCGTGGCCAACAAGGACAAGGGGCTGTTAAGTGAAACCATTGAAATGGCAAAGCTCGCTGGTGAGGAGCTTACCGCAGATATTTGGAGCGCCCTCCTTTTAGCTGCAGCGTCTAACGGCAAAGCCAATGTTTGGGTAATAGCAGAAAAGTTTTAGACACAGAACTCCTCATCATGTATTATTCACGCACCGCTTGCCGGTTGCGTACGTATTTATCTATCCAGCGTGTGATCTCCGCACGTAATTCCTTTTCCAGATCGCTAAGGTTGTTTTCATCGACCCAGAGCAACGGGTCGTTCCCTTTTTGGATAAAAACGATGTCGATCGGGAAAATCTCCATTACCTCTTCCGATCCGGTGCTGAGAAAAATGAAGCTTTGCGCTTCGTAAATCTCATCGGTGTCAGCGCTTTCAAGCCTGGCCTCTAAGAGGTATCCGTGTTTGGCAAACTCTGACTTGTTCTCGTCAACGATCTTGGTGGTAAGGTCTGAAACCATACCCTCTATGTGTTTTATACGCTCCATTGGTCATTCTCCTATCATTTATAACAAGAAATCCTGATAGGAGCACCAGGATTTCCTTGCTGGGGGAGAAGGATTCGAACCCTCACATACGGAGCCAGAGTCCGTTGTCCTACCGTTAGACGATCCCCCACTATGCAGTTTTGGTTCGATTCGGTGGATCGAACAGATGAAATACTATCACGAATCGTCGGCCATTTCAAGTAAATGGATTGCTTCGCTGAGGCGTTCGAGCGTTGCCTCGCGACCCAATAGCTCTATTGTCTCAAACAGCGGCGGACTTATATTGCGACCGGTGACGGCAACCCTGATCGGCTGGAATACGAATTTCGCTTTAAGCCCTGTTTCCTCGGCGAGGGCCCGGAGACGTTGCTCTATGGGTTCGGAGTAAAACTCGAACGACATGTCTGAGAGCGCCTCCAGAGTTTTGCGTAAGATATCAGGCACTCCTTCTTTCTTAAGGACCTTCTCGACCGCCTCGGGTTTGTACTCGACACGGTGAAAGAAGAAGCTGCTTAGGTCCACTATATCGCCGAGCTTTTCGAGCCGCTCCTGTGTGATCTCTGCAAGCCTGCTGTACCACGCATTATCATACATCTCTATAGCGAGACCCGCCCTTTGCAGAAACGGTTTCATCATTCCGGCCAGTTCGTGTACCGATAATTCGCGGATGTAGACGCCGTTCATCCACTGAAGTTTTGCGGAATCGAATACCGCCGGGGATTTACCGACGCCCTCGAGATTGAATTTCTGGATGAGTTCTTGCCAGCCGAAAATGGTCTGGTCCTCAAAACCCCACCCAAGAAGCGCAAGATAATTGACGAGTGCCGAAGGCAGGTACCCTTCATCACGGTATGCCTCGACAGCGGTAGCACCGTGGCGTTTGCTTAGCCTGGTCTTATCCGGACCGAGTATCATCGGAAGATGCCCGAATTCAGGGATAGTATATCCTAACGCCTGATAAACAAGGATTTGCCGCGGGGTATTGGAGAGATGATCGTCTCCCCTTATTACATGGGTTATATGCATATCGTGATCGTCGACGACCACTGCAAAGTTATATGTAGGGATGCCGTCGGCGCGCACCATGACGAAATCGTCGAGGTTGACGTTTTCAAAGCTTACCTCGCCCTTTACCAGGTCGTTTATTAGTGTGGTGCCCTCGTCCGGGCAGAGAAAGCGAATGACCGGTTTTAGCCCTTTCTTTTCGCAGGCCAGGCGCTCGACCTCGCTTAAAGAAGCGCAACGGCGGTCGTATTTGGGTGTTTCCTTGCGTGCGAGCGCGGCCTTCCTTCGCTCTTCAAGCTCTTCCGGCGTGCAATAGCACTTGTATGCTTTGCCCGTTTCAAGAAGCCTGCGTGCTTCTTCTTCGTAGCGCGGAAGCCGCTCCATTTGTCTGAACGGGCCCTCGTCCCAGACAAGCCCCAGCCAGCGCATCGCCTCGATGATGGCGTTGATCGCTTCTTCGGTTGAGCGCTCGCGGTCGGTATCTTCGATTCGTAAAATAAAAATGCCACCGTGATGGCGGGCGTAAAGCCAATTGAAAAGCGCCGTCCTCGCCCCTCCGATATGCAGATATCCGGTCGGACTTGGTGCGAATCTAACCCTTACTTTGCCGTCCATGCGTCCTCCAGGCCTCTCAAGTTTAGCCAACTTTTATATAGTAGCAGATATTCCGTTGTTGTGTAATTTCAAAGCTCCGCTTCACACAAGGCTATCAATATATTGAAGCCAGAAGTCAGGAGTCAGAATCCAGGATAAAACCATTTATTAGATTCTCAATATACTGGAAAATTAACACGTAAAAGCCCCGGTGTCTGCCGGAGCTTTAAGTTTTTTTGCTTTTACGATAGCCTGTTCTATTAAATATCCAGTTCGCGGCCGTAGTCGTCGGCCAGGCGGTGGTTGTCATCTTCGTTGTTGTAACCGAAGGCTATCTCGAGAACCCGCGATTGCCCTTCGCTCGTGGATATCAACCTGTGCACGGTGCCGGATGGGATAAAGAACTCCTCGCCCACCGTAGCGTCGTGGAGTTCTTCGCCTATCTGGACCCTCACACCGTCATCCAAAACAACCCAGGCATCACTTCTAAGGTTATGCCAGTGAAGGCTGGTTTCCTGACCCGGTTGTAATGTCAGAAGCTTTACAGAACAGGTCTTGTTATGTGCGTATTGTTTGTAAAAACCCCAGGGTTTTTCTACTTTCATAAACTATCACCAGTTATCATCTAACCATTAATAAAGTCCTAGCACAAGCGTAGCTTGATAAATAAAAAGAGACTTATTTCTTTTAAACTCTTTCAATTACTTTAAATCACTTTTACGAGGTTGGCCATCTCTATTGCCGATACTGCGGCTTGCCAGCCCTTATTACCCTGCTTGGTACCGGCCCGCTCGATCGCCTGCTCGATGCTGTCGGTAGTCACTACACCGAAAATAATCGGGACGCCCGAGTCGAGATTTACCTTTGCGATGCCTTTTGCGACTTCGCCAGCGACATAGTCGAAGTGCGGCGTAGAGCCCCTGATAACGGCACCCAGGCAAATGATGGCGTTGTATCGACCGCTCTCTGCAAGCTTTTTTGCTACCAATGGGATCTCAAATGCGCCCGGTGTCCAGGCGACATGCACATCCTCATCCGCTGCGCCGTGGCGCTTCAGGGCATCCATCGCCCCATCGAGAAGTCGTGTTCCGATAAACTCGTTAAACCTGCCAACGACTATGGCGAACTTCAAATCCTCCGCAATCAGATTACCTTCATACGTCTGCATTATATCAACCTCCTTAAGGTTTAAGGTCTAGCGTGTATCTTCTTACTTATTGGTACTTTCTTCGGGCGTACGATCAACGTTTTCTAGCATGTGGTCCATTTTTTCTTTCTTTGTCTGGAGATAATGGATGTTGTAATCGGTCGGTTTTACTTGAAGGGGCACCCTCTCTATAATATTCAAACCGTAGCCTTCAAGGCCGACGATTTTCTTAGGATTATTGGTCATAAGACGTATGGAGCTTAAGCCGAGATCCGCTAGAATCTGCGCACCCATACCGTAATCTCTCAGGTCGGCAGGAAAGCCAAGGTCGTTGTTCGCCTGTACGGTATCGCGGCCGTGGTCCTGAAGCTCGTATGCGCGTAGCTTGTTTAGAAGGCCGATTCCCCGCCCTTCGTGTCCAAGAATATAAAGGAGAACGCCCTTTCCCTCTTCATCGATCATCTTAAGAGCGGTTTCGAGCTGATCGCCGCAGTCACAGCGAAGCGAGTGGAAGATATCGCCTGTCAGGCACTCGGAATGCACCCTGACTAGAACGTTCTCTTGCCCATTGACCTCACCCTTGACCAAGGCGAAATACTCCTTGCCATCGAGCCTGCAACGGTAGCCGATTGCTTTAAAATCACCGAAGTTGGTCGGCAGGATGACTTCCGCGACGCGCTCGATAAGCTTCTCCGTCTTGCGCCTGTACCTGATCAGGTCCTCGACGCTCACCAGCTTGAGGTTGAATTTATCGGCGACCTCGCGAAGTTGCGGCAGGCGGGCCATGGTGCCGTCTTCGTTCATGATCTCGCAGATAACCCCGGCCGGGAAGAGCCCGGCAAGCTTGGCGAGGTCGACGGCAGTCTCGGTGTGGCCGGCCCTCTCAAGAACGCCACCCTTCTTAGCCCTCAACGGGAAGACGTGACCCGGCATCGAGATGTCCTCAGGCTTGCTGTTCGGATCGACGACGGCCTGCACCGTTACCGCACGGTCTTTTGCAGAAATACCGGTCGTGATCTTACCCTTGGCGCCGATCGAAACGGTAAACGCCGTCCCCTGTTCGGAGGTATTATTCTGCACCATCGCCGGGATACCCAGCTCATCGAGCCTCCAGCCCACGCTCGGCATGCAGATAAGGCCGCGCCCATTTGTGGCCATGAAGTTAACGACCTCAGGGATGACCTTCTCGGCGGCTACGACAAAATCGCCTTCGTTTTCCCTGTCCTCATCGTCGACTACTATGATGATCTTTCCGTCTTTTATGTCTTGTATGGCTTCTTCAATATTATCCAACATATGCGTTTCCCCCTGCTTCTTTCTAACGTATCTCTTTACAACAAACCATGTGCCCTTGTTACTGTTGTTAGCGGTTAGCGACTGGCGATTAAAAACTAGGAGGTTTACCAATCGCTCTTCGCTAATCGCTAATCGCCAGATTATGTAAAGCCCATATCGCGGAGTTTATCAACAGTAAGCCCGGGGCTTTTATCGCCATCCGGCCTCATATTGATAAACTTCTCGACATACTTACCTATGAGATCGGCCTCTAGGTTCACCCGGTCGCGGGGGCCTTTAAAGCCAAGCGTCGTCATCTTTGCCGTGTGCGGGATGATGGAAACGGTGACGTGCTTAGCACTATAATCCATTACAGTGAGGCTGATCCCGTCAACGGCGATCGATCCCCGCTCGATTAAGAAGCGGGTGACGGAGACGGGGGCTTCTATTTTTATTAGAAGGGCATTCTGCTGAACCGTTTTGGATGTTATGACCCCCACTCCATCCACGTGCCCCGAGACCATATGTCCTCCCAGGCGACTTGAGAGCGTCATCGCCCGCTCAAGATTCACTGTTTCTCCCCGCGTTAGCTCTTCAAGGTCGGTTTTCACAACGGTTTCCGGCATAACATCGACCGTGAAGCCGTTGACCGATTTTGTGGTCGCGGTAAGGCATACGCCGTTGACCGCAACGGAATCGCCTATCTGTAGTTCGGGCGTGAGCTTGGGCGCCTCTATTTCGATGACGAATTCCTTCGCCCCACGCTTTATCGCTTTTACTTTGCCAAGCTCTTCGATGATGCCTGTGAACATTTAAACCACCTTGGATTCTTCGCTATCGCTCAGAACGATATCCAGCGCACTCTTCTTCTTTGGATAAGCTTCGACTAATATATCTTCAATACCCTCTTCAATATCTTTAACCGTATCTTCGGCTTTGCTTTTACCTAACTGCTCGATGCTTTCGATCCTTAGCTCTTTCATCACATCCAGCCTGCCGCCGATCAGGTCGACGCCCTGTTTGCCGATAAATTTCGGCGCGATAAATATCATGTACTTGTCAACCAAGCCCGCCTTAACAAACGATGCGGCGAGTTTGCCTCCGCCCTCGACCAGAATGCTTGAGATCTCGCGGGCCCCCAGCTCTTCAAGTAGAAGCTCGGCATCAACCGTACCGTCCCAGGTCTCAAGCTTGATGACCTCAAGACCCCTCACTTTTAGGTCCTCGATGTTCGCCACCGGAGCGAAGGATGTCGTTGCTACGATCGTGCGCACATCATGCGCCGTGCTCACGATTTTGCTGCTTAAGGGAATCCTGGCTTTCGAGTCGACGATGATGCGTACGGGGTTTTTTGTATTCTCACGCTCAAGCCTTGTTGTGAGCTGGGGATTATCTACGGTAACCGTGCCGATACCGACCATTATGGCATCATACTGGTTCCTCAACTCGTGCGTCCTTATCCTTGCAGCTTCACCGGTAATCGCGGTCGCCTTTTCGGGTGATTGTGCGATTTTGCCATCCAAGCTTACCGCCGCTTTAAGCACCACAAACGGTCGCCCCGTCGTAATGTATTTGATAAAGACTTCGTTTTGCTTTGCGACTACGTCTGAGAGCATGCCATATTCGACCTCGATTCCCGCATCACGCAGGCGTTTTATGCCACCACCCGCGCATTTTGGGTTGGGGTCGATCATGCCGACGATCACTTTCTTAATGCCCGCGTTAACGATCGCTTCGGAACACGGGGGCGTTCTCCCGTGATGGTTGCACGGCTCAAGCGAGACAACCATCGTCGCACCCTCGACATCTTCGGTCGCATTGTTGAAAGCATTTATCTCCGCGTGCGGCTCGCCCGCTTTTTGATGGTAGCCCTCAGCGATTACCCTGCCGTCTTTCAGGATAAGAGCCCCCACCATGGGGTTGGGACTGGTCGTCCCGTGGCCCATTTCTGCCAGCTCAATCGCCCTTCGCATATATTGTTTGAAGTCTACCGCCGTGTTCTCCATCGTTTCTTTAGTAACCTACCTATTACTCATCTATGTGCTAGCTATTTATTACTCGTTACTTCTAACCTATGCATAGCTGTTTCTTAACCATTACCGAGCGATTCTTTAGCAACCACTTGGCTGTTAGCTTTTGTAACACATTTGTTACTTAGCAGCCTATAAATTACTCGGCTTTTAAAAGTCTAACCCTAAACTTAGAATCCAGAATAGAACCCGGGGGGAAATAAAAAGCGCCTCGGAGAAAGCCAGGCGCAGGGCAAACGCATACATAAATGTATACTTTAGCCTTAACCTTCTCCCATCCAGACTATACTGTCGGCTCCGGAATCTCGCCGGATCTGCCCTGGCTGGTGTACAACCAATCCAAAGCTCGCGGGCTTACCTAAAACTGCTTTTCAAAAGCCTGTTTGAGGCTTACCGCCGGTCGGGAATCTCACCCTGCCCCGAAGGTCCGTATTCAATTATTGATAATTGTTGCAATTGTAGCAGAATTAGTTTGTGTTTTGCAAGCTACATAGATGCGGCCTTTCGTATACCCC
>NZ_JBTSLF010000088.1:0-9171 GCF_054640775.1 Candidatus Aquicultor sp.
CAATGACCCAGTCAGTTCAAAAAATAAATTATATTAAACAATAAATTATCACTTTTGTTTTATTGGCTACCAATTCTCCTCGGTATGTTAACATACCGAGGAGAATAATAACCCAATAGAATAAATGCTATTATTTTGGGTGTTTTGTTGTTTGAAAACAAGTGGATAAAATATCCACTTATCAAGAAATTATAAATATCATGAGCGACATGGACGAACAAAGAAATCTTTTTATTGTGATAATTGGATCTGTTATCGTTGCAATTGGACTGTGTCTGGGATTGGGATTTCTAATACTTGGTTGTGCTTTATACAATAATTGGTCGCTGTTTTTTTTAAAGTAGGTGGCCTTTGTTTTCGTTCATTCCTTTTGTTTTCTCACCATTCCCAGAATTGTTGGGGAGAATGGTGGTTGGAAAGAGAGTATCATTTGAGGATGATCTGGACCAAGTATCAGGGGTTGAACACTTTACCTCTTTTCTATCTTCAACTCTCCAATGTGCTGGGTTTGGAGTAAACATCATCTTGTATCATTCCAACATTGTATTTTACATTTGTTTATTTAGATTGGCTGGAGAGAATTTTTAATTGAAATAGTCGGCTGTTGCGCGATTTTTTTCTCATTGTCCTTGTTTTACACCTCACTCCACACCACAGCAGAAGAAGAATCAAGTTTTTAACCAATTAAAGTTTTATTTCAATTGATAAGTATTAAGTCATGACTAAATTTTATTATTTTTTAAATTCTGATACTTTCTTTTGTTTTAACAGCCCTTTTTCTAATTGATTCTAAACTTTCGGTTTCCATATCTTCGCACGCTTTGTCTTCTGATGTCTTTGGAAAACTTGGTGGTGTAAATTTGAGGCCTAAATTAAAACAAAGTCGTACCTAATTTTTGACACATGTTAGAAAATGAAACACATGACTTGTCAAACGACTCAATTATCTCTTGCCTCTCCTTTTTTATAATGTTGGGTGAAATTGTTTGATCTTGAATCATTCTACTTTCAATTTTTTTTAAAATATTTTCTTCCATTTATCCAATAAGAATTAGAAAAATATTGTTTTTACTTATTATAGTAAAGTATCAAATGTAAATTTTGATACCATAAAAAAAGAATAACATTTACACGTAGACGAAGAATTAGAAACACCACAAAATAAAGTTTTATAACGATTGATCTAGATAAACAAAGTTGGCTCTGTCTCTATTTTGTTTGGATATATTTTCACAAAATAGGATAACAATATACATAAAACAGCACCAGCTGCATACCCCGCCAGCAAATAAACATCTCTTTGATCAAAAAATTGAAAGCCGAATTTTAAAACGGATCCAACCATCTGGAAAAATATTGTCCATCTTGAAATGGTTCCTATGAATTTTAAAGTGTATAATAATATTATATAGTAAACAACTGTAAATACATATAGAAAAACCCCAACAACCTGCAAGATATAGATAAAGTCTTCTGCTACATATCTGCTGCTCAGAACAGCAAAAAAAAACACGATACACATAAACCAAGATATCGACGTGAAGATGTCATAATATGCTCCCTTGATTTGCTTACTTTCATAGTATTGTATTAACAATAGTATAACTCCCAGCTGGATTGTAGTTGGGACACTGTCACCCCATATGTAAAAATCATAATTCATTCGATATCCGTAAATAGCATATAGCAAATAAGACCATATTTCCGTCCAAGTTGCCAGCAGTGGGATGCACTCTCTGGATTCTTCTGTCACCATCAAATATATCTGTGGTGTTTTGAAAAGCAATGAAAAGGCAACTGTGATATATCCAAAAACAGCATAATATATATGTTCTGTCATTTTAAAAAGATTTTATTTTTGAATACTTGGTTATATAAATCTAATCCAAAGTTGCATTTGTTTGAAATATATAATCCAAATGACTCGCGATGGTAGACACCCCAAAGTTGCTCTTTTCTTTTCCAAAATGATGATGTAAGTGATTTTTTCTCAGGGTTTTAAAAAACAATTTGTTTCCATGATGGAAATAATAATGTGACAAATCATAAATAAGATATCCCAGGATAAACCCTGTCGATATAGAATACGCATGAAATTGATATATGTATTTCAAACATGCAAAAACAGGGAGCAATACAAACAACATACCCCACAGCGGAGGGAATACCAACCGTTCACTGTCTCTTGGTGTTTTGTGGTGAATACCATGGAACAGAAAATGAAAAACAGTGAATGGATATTCTGTGATATCAGCATGAAATACAAATCGATGCATTGAATATTCAGTCAACCCCCATAGATAAACACCATACATAAGTCCCATGATAATTGCATAGTGTGAACATCGGTCATATGCCAGTGTTATGAAATAACAACAAATTGGAAGGTAACACATTGGAATGTAGTACCAATGTGTCTTTGAAAGTGTTTCTAATATTGGATTTCCAAATAGTATGTATCTTTGTTTGGTTTTGCTGGGTTGATGAACCCATTGTTGATAATTCTCTACTTTGTGAAGTTGTGAAAGAATGGGGTAATTTTCATCCATTTCCAAAATAAAAATTCTATTATTTTGTTTGTAAATTTTATTTTTCTAACTCTTTTCCACCATCAAGCTCGAGCAAAAAAAACTCTTTACTCATGTCTTTAAGAAGGTGATTGTCTCTTTTTTCATAATCGTGTGTGAATAACTTCCCTCCTTCCAACTCAAGAAAGTAACAACCTTTAAAACAATCTTCAATTAGATTTGGAGATTGGTCATTCTTTTCATGTTTTTGATTATCGAAGTAGTTTTGAAATATTTGAGATTTTACATTGGTTGGTGGTCTTTTTTTGTTCATTTCTTTTTAATTTCTCTTTTTTTGTGTTCTTTTAATTCTTCATAGTTTTATTGTTGTTATTATTCTATTGGACTACTAATTCTCCTCAGCATGTTAACATGCTGAGGAGAATAGTTATCCAATGGAATAAATATTACTGTTTTTGTCATTGTTTTTATTCTATTGGATAACTATTCTCCTCAGCATGTTAACATACTGAGGAGAATAGTTATCCAATAGAATAAATTATTGTTGTTTTTGATGGTTTCTCGTCGTGTTTAAATATTTATTCAAAAATCTTCATCAAGATTAAACAATTTTTCGCTTTGGGTGTTTGCTTTTGAATATTCGCCTACCCTTTTCTCGAAAAAGTTAGTTTTTCCTTCGAGTGATATCATCTCCATGAACTGGAACGGGTTTTTAGTGTGGTATATCTTTGGATATCCCAAATCCAAAACGAGCTTATCAGCAACGAACTCAATGTATTCACTCATCAGTTTTGAGTTCATTCCAATCAAATCAACCGAAAGTGCTTCACATATGAACTTTTTTTCAATTATGACAGCTTCTTCAACAACTTCGTATACTGTTTCTGTGGCGAGTTTTGTGTGTTCAAGTGTATTATACAACAGACAAGCGAACTTTGTGTGTGTCCCCTCATCTCTCGAAATCAATTCATTGCTGAAGGTCAATCCAGGCAACAGTCCTCTTTTCTTGAGCCAGTAGATAGCACAAAAAGAGCCAGAAAAGAAAATACCCTCCACACAGGCAAAAGCAACAAGTCTAGTCGCGAAAGAAGCATCTTTATGCATCCAGTGCATTGCCCATTCTAAGCGTTATAAAAAAGACAAACCAGCTTTTGACTTTACAGTCTCAATCCCTTCTATTGCATTAAACAACTTTTGTTTTTGTGCATCATCCTTTATATACGTGTCTATTAGAAGACTATACATTTCAGAATGGATGTTTTCGATGGCAATTTGAAAGCCATAAAATGACCTTGCCTCTGGGATTTGAACTTCACACATGAACTTCATTGCTAGATTTTCCATTATAATCCCATCGGATGCTGCAAAGAATGCAAGTATGTGAGATATAAAGTATTTTTCGTTTTCGTTAAGATTCTCCCAATCATTCATGTCCTGACCCAAATCCACTTCTTCAACAGTCCAAAAACAAGCCATTGCTTTTTTGTACATGTTCCATATGTTATCGTGTTTAATTGGGTATAATACGAATCTATGTGGGTTTTCTTTTAATATTTTTTCTTTTGACATATTTCTTTTATGAAAATTGACTTTTCGCTTTTAAAAATAAAAAGATTTCTATGGAGTGCTTCCTTATTTTGGATTTGTTGGTCTTAAAAACTTTGAATTACATAGTTAGATATTTTATTTTAATATTTTATGAATCAAAAACACAAAGACAAACTACTGGCGTTGCTGTCATTTCTGAGTTTGGGGACCTATGTTTATATATTCAATGCGATAGATGACTCCGTTTTTATGTTCATATTGACTGTTTTGATGGTAGTCATTTTTACCGTGGTTGTTCTGACCAAGTTCATAACAGAATGGACTCCTGAGCTATATCAAATCATAATATTCCACTGTGCTGTTTTGCTTATATATATACTGTCGTTTATTTCCATCCTTATACACAATACAAATGTGATTGCATGGTTGGGAGGCACGGAGGGATATAAACTGGCATCTTTCATCCTGTGGTTCTTTATTACTCTTTTGTTCATTCTTTTTGGATACTATGATATTGTCTATTTCAGAAAAAATAAAAAAACAGTCGCCATCGTTGAAAAAAAAGAGGATCGTGTCCCACTCTTAAACACCAAAGAACAACAGACATTCTTAAACATTCAACCAGTGGATAATGGACAGCAGTATTCTCAAAATACATATGGTATTAACATCGAAGTTGATTATGATTTTGTAAAAAGAAAGGAATTAATAGAAAGCTGGAACGGTGCAAATAAAAAATAAAATGTCATTTCTTGTATCCATATTCACGGATGGAATTGGATTAGTCATTAGTGGAATTGGAAGTGGTATTGGATTTGTAGGCAGTGGGGTCCTAGCCACCTTTACCTTCGGTGTGAATGTATTGAAACCACTGACCAAAAATATTGGGAAGCAAAGGTTCGCCCTAGCACCATCCCCCCCAGAAGACACCAGTCTGACTTCAGACATCACCCTCATTGTCTTGGAGGCGATTTATACACTTAAGGACACTCTTGGATTCGCAATTACCGTTTTTATCACAATGGCACCAGTTATTGTAATGATGATTCCTTCTATGACGACATGGACCATTGCTAGCTATCTTCTTCAATATTTTGGAGTTATCATTTTGATTGCAATCAACGCACTTTCAGTAGGGTTGGTGGTGGCTGCTACTTTATGGGCAACGGTCTTGAACCTAGTATTCGATCTGATGAATGCATTTGCACCGATCTGGAACCTTGTTTGGGATTTTATCATCCAAATTGCTATTATTTTGTTCAATGCTATATGTCCAGGTCCTTTTGTTCCCAGCGAGATATTAAACGCATGTCCAATTATAAACATATGGATTAGTTTTGTGATCTTATATTACACATTGATATTTACTATATTGCGTATATTTTGGCAACTGTTGTTGTCTGCTTATTTGTTCATAGGAGGCTTGATATGTCCAAATGGAATTTGCACTGGAAGCATTTGCGCAGTGGCGAAAATTGATCCATGTACATTTGACATTTATGTGTTTGTAACATGGCTCGCAGGCGCCATGAATTGGATTTTTACCGTTTTTGTCCAATGGGTTAGACTGACCCTTGCATTTATTTCTGATGTGTTGAATGTCGTTGTTTATCAGGTTCTTGGAATTGTAACTACATTTGGGATATCGCTTCCATTGGCGTTGAATAACAACACAAACTTACTGGCATCGACGATCGTACAGTCAAATGACACAATCATACAAGAGGGATTAGATGGTTACAAAAATGTATTGTTGTTCTTGGAGTCCGCGATATATGAACTGTTGGGTATTGGAGTGAGGTTTTTACTTGGTGGTATTATTATGATTGATGCTCTGCAATGTAATATATTTAGACATTTCAGAAATTGTGCCGCCAGTAAATCATGTTATGCCTTGGCATATGTTGGTCTTCAATATATAGAAATCGCAGGGATTTCGCTTCCTTTTGATTTTTCGATAATATGTGCAGCATTGGGACTATATAATGAACAATGCCGATGCGACATTATGATTTATACTCAACCACAAGAGGCTTTTTTTTCTTTGGACGTTGTCCCGTTGATATACATATTGATACCCTTTTTTGCTACAAGTAGAATATCCTGTATTGAAGTACAGACGGGAGCGACACGAACACAGTGTGTTTTGCAACCAACAATGTTCACTGCAGTGTTTAACCCACCAGTCAACACATCAAATGGGAAACCAGCTGCTTATATTTTAAGACCATATGTCCCAGATCAGCTTTTTTATACTCTTGTCCAGGGGTTTCAGGGGAATCCTTGCAACTGTCCATATGGATCATGGCAATATGCACAGGCTATGTGCGGTACTGAAAACCAAAACGGCTACCAAATAGTTAGCCCCCTTAATGCCAGGATTGGAGGGGCTGGTTATATATGTGTTGGCGATTTTGATACCCCAAATACTAGATTTAACGTCCCTAATCAGGGCGTTGGTGGAATATCAAGTGATTGTATCGATAATGCGCCTTCAATATTGGATCAAACATATTCGCAATCGCCTGTTAATTACTTGGCTGTTCTGGGTGAGGGTATTTGGGTTCCATGCGTCCCCGGACAAAACCCATGTAGTAAAACAGAATCGATATTACCATTTATATTTCCACAGATTAAATCATCCTGCATACCCCAAAGTTTCTCAATAATCGCCTTATCAATTTTTATTTTCCTTATGAACTAGTAACCCATAAATATTTCGTTGTGATTTTATAACCCAATCTTTGAAATAAAACAAATGGCATCCATAAGAAATATTTATTCTTCATACCCCAATCCAAGCAATAAACCCAACAATCCAAGCAATGTGTGTTAACCTTGTCAACAACCCAGAAGATGTGTTGATAAGTCCATTGCATTGATTTACTTTAAAAAAGAGACCATTGCTTAAAGGAATACAGACAATTTGGTTGTAATCGATTTGATTTATACTAACAACATTTCCAAGACAGCCCGAAAACTCATATGTCGTGTTTGTCAAATAACCATTAAAGCATTTTATGATATAATAGTCATCAAGACATTCTTCTGTTGGAATATATTGAACTTTTCTATAATCATTGCATTGCACATTATTCAATTCACTTAGAGACACACTGATGTTATTTGGATAATAATAAGTGTTGTATTTGCATATAGGTTTAATATATAACGATGGATAGTTTAAAGAGCATGTAGGTGAGGAATAAACTGGGGTTGTGCAGTTTTGACATGTTGAATTTGAAGAGCATAAATAGGTTTCCAGACTACCATTGTTGCATTGATTTTGATAAGTTTTATTTTGGTTTGTAGTGCAGTTAGAAGGTGTAAACGATGGATAATATATGAAAGGAGTGCCTTTGCAAGTGGATTGCCAGTATCCAAAAACAACAGCAACTTGACAGTAAGTTTGACTGAAACAGAGCAAAACAAGGAGTAGTATTAGTGAATTCATTTTCATGGATATTTTGAAAGTTAAGATATGGATTGGTCTATTTAAATGAATATTCACCAATCAATTATTTACATTGAAGATATTTTGTTTGACAAATAAAAAAAATTGATTTTTATAAAATGAAGAGAGCTGAAGTAAAGAATACTTTCATCATTAATGGCAGCCCTGATAACAATTCGAAAGAAATGGTCAATATATTTATCACAACTAAAGACTATAACCCCTTTGAAGCATGGCTGCCTTACATTAGTTGGAATCAAAAATATTTAGAAAGTTCACCCATGAGAACTAATTTCTATTGTCATCGTGACAAAATTGAGCATATGAAGAAGACATTGATTGAAAAGGATTATGTTGAAAGAAACATTAAATTTCAGCATCTAAAATAAAACAGGTTTTTAAAGCGATAATAAAATACTTCTTTTCGATATAAAATTTAAAAACAAAAATGACAACTTACAACAATTACAATTTCATCATGCAATTATCCGAAGGAAAGGTTGTATGTAACTTAGACAGTAAGGGGTACTACTTCTATCTTACGTTGGACCCAGTCTTGCATTTGGTGATAGAAAAAATCAAAACAACAAAGAGTAATGTGGTACTTTATTTTTACAACAGCAGGCAAAAATCACAAGTGCGTTTGATCGACAAAGACACGGTAGAGTCAGATGACATCAACGACTTTGAGCTGATTTTAAAGCTGGAACTCGACACTGGACCATTTGCGCCTTTACTAGCGTCCACTCCAATTTACCATTATCACGAACACAGACTGAAGACAGACGGCAGTGGATTTTGGAGCTTGTGTCTAAACGACCAAGTCCACATACTATCGCAACTTGATCCGTGGAATGCGTCTATGCATGTTATTTCCACAATGGCAAATACAAATCTGAATTGTTATGGTGTTCTTAAGAAGGATTACAAAGACAGAAAAAACTGCAGTGTGTTTTACAAAACGCAAAACAACATTTTAACTGTGTTTGGACTCAATGGGACATCACTTTTCACAACAAAGAGAATCAATGAAATAAAAAACACAATTCGAGACTTTCAAATATATTTAGTTTATGCTCCCAAGAACATCGACCTAAAGCTAGAAGAAGATCAATGGGAAGTGGTCGCAAAAGAAGACTGGGATGGTTGGAATGCTTGGACAAAATACAAACCAAACCAGACTATCATTGTTGAGATGATTGGTGATCAAATACATATCACTGACACTGACATAGACCAGAACAAAAACGATCTCATCAAAAAGCAATACGATCTAACAGCTATGGAGTCCAAAACCGTCCAAATACAGAACGAGATCATTAAAACACAAAATGATACACTGCAACATGTTTCTGATGCGTTGAAATATACAAAGACACCTCAAAACAACCCACCAAATACTCCAGACATTCAACCAACCACACCACAAGAACCAACCACAGACATCCCACAAAAAGACCAACTTGATAAGGTCTCAGTCGAAGACATTCTTCGAAATGTTGGCTACACTGAAGAAGAAATAGAGCAAATTATATAATAAAATTTTATTTTGATTAAATAAATTTGCAACATGGGGAAAAGACCATTTAAAATCGTAGCATTTGATATTGAAACAGGTGGATGTTTCTTAGGCAAAAACCC
>NZ_JBTSLF010000088.1:9181-11306 GCF_054640775.1 Candidatus Aquicultor sp.
GGAAGAAATCTTGGATTCAATCAAAATCTCATTCAAGTATGAGTTGCCTTTCGAAAAGCGTTGCTGGGATGAATTTTGGTCCAAGCATCAAGATGTTTTGAAGAAAATCAAAGAGAATGGTGTTGATATCAAAGAAGGGATGGACAAGTTCGTAAAGTGGGTGGATGAGATGGATGTCAAGCATGACATGCCTATGAGAGTTTCCAATTACACGGTTTATGATCTATCATGGATTGATTTTTACATATGTACATACACTGAAAGACCCTGTATTTATTACTATTTTGATGGAAATAAGTACATAAACGACGATGTCTTGGATACTTGGTCTATGTTCTATGGTGGTTATTATATGAAGGTTGGAAAGGAAAAAAGAAACAGATTAAGAGCTTTGTTGGACGTCGAAAGTCCAACATATGAAAATTCACATGATTCTTTGGAAGATGCCAAAAAAATTGCCCATGAGTGTGTTCTTTTCATTAAAAAATACGCGGATTCATCAGCAAAATAAACTATTTATTTTTGATAATTAAGTAATCCTTCTCTACGTTTTCGTGATAAAAAGATTGCACATTCTCGTTTCTATCCAATTCATATTCAAATAATTTTTGAAGTTCTTTATTGTGTTCGCTTTTACGCCATAAGTCAATATATATTTCCAAGGCTGATTCGTTTTTGGGATATGCAATTTGTATATAGTTTCTCAACAAATCATCGATCTGTGCCTCGTGGTCTCCCTTCAATTCTTTATTCGGGGTTGATTCAATGACTCTTTTCTTGGTTTTGATGTAAAACTTCAATTTGGATTTGGCTTTTTTCTTTAATGATTGAATATATTCTGGTGTAAGTCTGATGTTGGCTTCATCTACCAAATAAAATTCAGATGGGATATCAACCTCCAATTGACGCAAAGCACTTTTTGCCAAAGAAATCACATTTTCGATTGAAAACTCACTTTTGAGTATTTCATCTTCTATTCCTTCTCCATCGTAATAAATCATCAAGGTCATAAATTCTTTTTTCACCATCGCAATTTTTATTGATGTAAAATATTAATTAGAAATATATAATTTATTTTAGTCCAAACAACCAATCATTTTAATATTATAACAAATCAAATCTCTTTGGTCATGGGGAAACAACAAATCGAAGAACTCGCATCTTTAAAAAACAAGAGGATAGTGAAAGAAAAGGCAATAGAATGGGATAAAGAACTCAAAAAATTGCATCGTGAACAATACTCGGATTGCATGCGAAAAATTTATGATTACAAAGAAGCCATGAAAACAAAAGATGACGGAGATATGTATGGAAAAGTGTTCTATGTGAATTCAAATAAAACAGAAAGACCAATTGAAAAGGACGTGAACAAATGTAGAACCATCTCGATTGATTACTGGAGAGAAGTTCTTGCCTTTAAGAAAGAATACCCCGATTATGTAACAAAACACAAATTAGATAAAGTTTGGTCTCCAAGTCATCAAAGATTTGTCAATTTGGTTTCACATTTAAAACTCCCAGAACATAATGAGGAAGAAAATGAAGTGTTTGATTTAAAAAGCTTCGATTCAAAACAAACAGCATAGAAATAAATACTATTTTGAATCATTTATTATTATTTGGTTTGTTTTATTTTCAGGAGATGAGCTGATAAAACCAGTGACTTCATATGTTTCATTGTCTGTAACAACCCCAAAACTTTCAGACGGATATAATATATATCTTTCCAAAATTGTGTGGTGTATGTGAATGTATCTCGCCACTTCTTTGGTTACCACGTATCTGTATGCATCATTTTTTTCAATGAGATCATGTATTGTAATGTGCTTACAATGAAAATCATTTTTCAAAAAGTGAAGATCATATGTTTTTTGGGGGGGAGTTTGTTCCCTTTTTCTAAGAGGCGTTAATGGTTCCATCTCAAACAATTCAATTGAAAATAAATTCCTTGGTATAAAATGGTATTGATCTGTTTTTTCGATCAGTTCATCGACACTATAATAAATTCGAATATGTTTTGATGTGTAGTTTATGAGTTTCACTGATTTTGTCATTTAATTGGTAGATGCTGTTTTTGATAATACTATGAAATTTCGCAAAGTAAATCAAAAAACATTATAAATTT
>NZ_JBTSLF010000089.1:0-11291 GCF_054640775.1 Candidatus Aquicultor sp.
GAGATACATTTTTACCAGTTGAGAGCACGATAGTACTCTTCGTTTTGCCGGTTATCTTAAGGAAGCCGTTTTCATCGAACTCTCCTATGTCGCCGGTCTTAAGCCATCCGTTGGCAAATGCGTGCTCGGTCGCTTCTTTGTTCTTAAAGTAGCCGGGTGAGACACTTGGCCCTTTTACCAGGATCTCGCCGTCGTCCGCAAGTTTTACCGTAACGTCGGGGAGAGGTTGGCCGACTGTGCCGATCCGATAATTCTCGGGTTTATTGACGGAGATAACCGGCGCTGCTTCTGTTAACCCATATCCCTCCAGGATCGTGATGCCGAGCGAGTTGTAAAATATACTTATCTCGGGTTTCAGCGCAGCCCCGCCCGATACAAGAAAGCGAAGCTTACCGCCCAGCTTAGTGAGCCCATCAGTGAGAGCCGCTGGTTTCATCCCCCGGGATAATTTTTCATACAGCCTTGGTACGCCCATCACGACCGTAGGCTGAAAGCTCTGGGCGACTTTCGTTAAATCCGACAGATCGGATAAGTAGTTGATCGTGGCGCCCGAGAATAATGGAAGATAGTACCCGGCTGTGTTCTCGAAGGCATGTGATAAAGGCAGAACCGAAAGAAAACGGTCGTTTTCATTTATTCGGAGGTATTGATTGATGTTCTCTACGTTACGAACCTGGTTGCTGTGAGTAAGCTGAACGCCCACATATTGCCCATTAGCGGCCGGTGTATATATTATTGCCGCTACCTCTGAAGCCTTTACGTTCTGGAGCCTGCTTTTGTAGGTATCGAAGTGATCATCATGGGGTAGCAGCTGTAAAGCGGAGATGAAATCGTATATGTAGTCGGATTCTACGTGTTCATTATCCCCTGTTGTATCCATAAAAACGATTGGCAAATCCCTATGCGAGAGCGCTTTTACCTCTTTTAATTTTAAGACCGTGGCGACATTCGACGCTACAAACAAGGTCGGCTCGACTTCGTTGATGATCTCTTTGATTTGCTCAATAGTTAAGGTCTTATGTATTGGAACAAGTATTGCCCCCAGGCTTTTTACTGACAGGTCTACTACCACCCATTCAGGCCTATTTTCTGAGACGATTACTACGCGGTCACCTTTCTTAACGCCCAATGTTTCTAAGGAGAGAGTAAAGTTCTCGACCAGGTTGAGCAGGCGTTTATATGGAATGTAGCCGAAAATATGATTTATTTTATACTGAAGGGCTAGTTTATCGGGGTATTTGCTGCAAACTTCTAAGAACTTGCCTGGAATTGTTTGCATATCGAGTTGTTCTTTAGTGAATAAGTCTGTAATCTCCTCGGAATCTTCGCTCGGCAATATTCGTGCAGGCAGCACAGAACCGATAGAAGGTAGCCCGAAGGAATGCTTTTTAGGGGCGGTCTTCGGCATCCTTTGACTCCTCTTACGATAGTTTTATTATTGAATCATTTGTTAATATAGCATAAATACAAGGGATATACCAAATTATGGAAGTTACCGGAGCCTTTTTGTAGACATCGCTAAGTTACCAAGATATTGGGATTTAATTGCCGCCTAGTCGTTAGAATAACAACAATGCACACTAAAGGTTAGTCCACCATTGGGGTTACATAATGAAATGCCTGGTAAAACCATATTTGCAGCTTGGTAAAATAGGAGTATATTTATTTAGTCATTAATAAAGGTCGGACAGCTGAAAAGCGGTCATTTATATCCTGATATGAGAATAGTTCAAGGTCATATATGGTAACGCAAACTTTAAAACGGGCTTTACTCGGCCAGCCTATTGAAACCGAGCGCGACAACGAAGAACGCCTGATAAAAACCCTCGCGCTTGCGGTGTTCTCATCGGATGCTATCTCATCGGTTGCCTACGCGACGGAGGAGATTCTGCTTGTTCTTGTCCTGGCGGGGTCTGGGGCGCTCTCGCTTTCGCTTCCGGTCGCTGTGGCGATCGTGGCGCTTCTTACTATCCTTATCGCCTCGTACCGGCAAGTTATCACCGCCTACCCTAACGGTGGCGGGGCGTACGTTGTGGCGTCGGAGAACTTTGGGCACAAGGCGGGCCTTGTTGCAGGGGCCTCGCTTCTCATCGATTACACACTGACCGTTGCCGTTAGTATTGCAGCGGCTGTTGCCAATATTACCTCGGCGGTACCCGTGCTTCATGATTACCGGGTGCCGATCGGTACCGCGTTTGTTCTTCTTATCATGCTTGCGAATTTACGAGGGGTAAAAGAGAGTGGAAAACTCTTTGCTATACCCACCTACTCGTTTATCTCGGGGCTGTTTATAATGATAGCCCTCGGGTTCTTTCAATATTACTTCGGTCACCCGCAGGTCGAAACCGCACATCTTGCAGCCTCGACCTTTGAGCCAATCACGATATTCCTAGTGCTGCGCGCCTTCTCGTCGGGGTGCGCAGCCCTGACAGGTGTTGAGGCGATAAGCAACGGGGTTACCGCTTTTAAAAAGCCGGAGTCCAAGAATGCAAGATCTACGCTTCTGTGGATGGCACTTATCCTGGGTTCGATATTCTTGGGGATAACCGAGCTTGCACACATGTATCACCTGGTGCCAAGCCATAGTGAGACGGTGCTCTCGCAGCTTGGCAGGACCATATTTGGAAGAGGACCGGTTTACTACTATATCCAGGCAGCGACGGCGCTCATCCTTGTCGTGGCGGCGAACACGAGTTTTGCAGGATTTCCGAGGGTCTCTTCCCTTATGGCGGCGGATGGGTTTATGCCGCGCCAGCTTATGAATAGAGGCAACAAGCTCGCCTTCTCAAACGGTATTTTGATGCTCGCATTCTTCTCAATCGTTCTTATCGTGATATTCGGGGGGGAGACGCACAGGTTGATTCCGCTCTATGCGGTCGGTGTCTTCACGAGCTTTACGCTTTCTCAGATGGGTATGGTGAAGCACTGGTATCGGGAGCGGGGTCAGGGATGGGTTAACAAGGCCATCATCAACGGGCTCGGCACAGTGGCGACCTTTGTGGTGCTTCTCGTTATCGGGTCGACCAAATTTATGCATGGCGCCTGGATCGTCATCCTAATCGTGCCCATATTAATTCTCATCTTTATGACGATTAAGCGGCACTATAACAGCATTGCCGAGCAGCTCTCGCTTTGTAACTTGCGTCCACCGAGGCCAACTCGAAACTGGGTTATCATGTGCATCGGTGGGGTGCATTGCGGCACCTTGCAGGCCTTGCGTTATGCCAAGATGATATCGGGCGATAATGATGTAAACGTGATGTATGTTAACATCAATTCCGATCCCCCGACGGATCTTTTGAACAAGTGGGAAAAATACGGCTTTAGCACACCTATTGAGGTTGTTAAATCCCCTTACCGGGATGTCATCGGCCCGATTATTGAGAGGATTAAGCAGATCCACGAGGAAAACCCGGATGACTTTATCACTATTGTTGTGCCTGAGTTTATCTGCAAGAAGTGGTGGCAGCACTTGCTTCATAACCAGACGGCGTTTATCCTGAAGACCCGCTTGATGTTCTGGCCTAACGTCATCATCACGAGCGTGCCGTATCAGTTGATGTAGCTATACTCGGGCTATGTTGGATATCAATCGATGCGGATTAGGATTACTCCGACTCGGTGGGCGAGGTTGGTTTGCCTGAACATAGCGGTTACCTACCGCCTATGCGTTACCTCACTTGAACCGGCGTTTTGGTTTGAAAGCTCCCCTGCAAAGGTATACCAGTGTTAAGAGTAGTGCGGTTCCAAGAAGATAGCCGCCTATCACGTCCGTTAACCAGTGAGCCCCAGAGTAAGCTCGCCCCAATCCTACGATAAGAGGCATTGTAAAAGCCACGGCCGAGAGTATATATCTGCCAGATCGACCCTCGGCGCTTAATAGGGCCAGAAATCCCAGGAGCCCGAAGAGAAGCGTGTATTCAAGCGTGTGGCCCGATACATAGCTGAAGCCGGTATTGTGATCGTAGAGGGTTACCAGGGCTGATGTTGGCCGGGGTCGAGCGATGATTGCTTTTATCGCATAGGTGAGAAGCTCCGAAGCCAGCGCTACCATGACAAGGGCGCTTAGTGCATAACGTTTCTTCAAGACGAATATCCCAATGAGAACAACATAGACCAATCTAAAGGCGGATGCTTTAAATATCGCATTGGTTGTGACGAGAAAACCCGCCCATTTCTGCTCTTGGAAGATGTTAGTAGCATTAAGATCAAAGACGTTTGCCGGGTGATTGTAGACGTAGATTGAGAGTACCGTAAACAATGCAAGCAGGATAAACACAAAGCCAAACACAAATGTTCTAAGCGAGGATCTCATCGTCACCCTTTCAACTTGGTCGTGATATTATGTTATTTTACGTTTCTTAGTGTAGCTAAATCATATGCTTCAAGTACTTCGTGAGTTCTTGTTATTCTAGTCGTTCTTACAGGTTTTGTCGGTGTTTTTAGCCACTATATGCTGGCTGAGCTTGCAGGCCATTTTGACGGGCAGCGGCTCGTCTTCTTCTATCCATTTTCGCATACGTTCCTGCTCGAGCAAGAGGTCTTTTCGCTTTTGCTCAGTAAGGACATCATCGGCTTTCCTTTGTTCCTCGACCTCATGTGCCGTACCTATATCTGTGCCTTCAGCAGGAGCTGCCGTTAGTTCTTTATCCGTATCTTTTTCCATAGTGCTTACCTCTTACAAAACGTGCCTTTCGAGATTTCTCAGTAGTAGTTTATGAATATATTACTTCATCAAGCTGAATAATCTACTGAAAACCTCTGAGAAAATATCTCTAACTGTTATTATACAAAAACCCGGTACTTTTGTGGCTCTTTGTATGTTAACCTGTGATGGTTCGCGTAAGCTCTGATTGAATTCAAGCAAAGGTATGCAGGGTTTGCCCATAACTGGTAGAATATAGTTCAAATTACCCCCGCCCGTGCGATGTACTTGAGATGAAAAGGGGTTGCAATGTTAGGACGCACGCATGAAGTTGCGGCTGTCGGAGCGGTGTCTGCGGCAGCCATACTCTTTCCTTTAAACGACATGACATTCGAAACCGCGACATTGTCGCTGCTAATGGCGCTTGTCGGTGGGCTTACCCCCGACTTGGATAAGCCGGGCAGTACGGTTTGGGATAAGGTGCCGGCCGGCGGGTGTTTGTCGCGGATCGTGCATCCGGTGTTTATCGGGGGTCACCGTCATATTACGCACTCGTTTCTCGGAATGTTTCTCTTTGGTATCGGTATAAGGGCGCTTCTGGCGGCGTTGCCGTTCGGGCCGGGCATCGATGTCAATATCCTGTTCTTAAGCTTCATGATCGCATTCGGCTCGCACTTGTTCACGGATATGATGACCAAGGAAGGCGTTCCACTTTTCTTCCCTCTTCCGTTTCATATCGGTCTGCCGCCATTCGAGTTCTTGCGCCTGCAAACGAACGGGATGGTCGAGAAGCTTCTCGTTATGCCGGGGATAATCGTGGGAGTTATCGTGCTTGGCTACTTTTATCCAGATAATGCGTACGCCCTGCTAAGCATTCTTGGAATTAAATGATTAACAATGGGCGTTTACAGGTGCAATAAGCTGGCGCCCAGTTTAGTTACAAAGCCTTCTCCAAGCCTGCCAAGAAGGATCACATACGTGATAAACCCGAAGTAGAACAAGCCGCTAAAGAGCAAGTGGACCGCATGGAGCCTTTTTCTCACCTTGAGGCCGATGAGCAGCATAACGCTGGCGGCAAGTCCGAGGATGGCGGCCACGACCGCGGGCTCGGTAAGGTGCCAGGGTGTAAAGAAGATGCCGAACGACGGCAGGATACAGCTTTGAAACACCATGGCGCCGGTAATATTCCCCAGGGCGAGCGTATCTTTGTTCTTCCGTACCCACATAACGCTGTTAAACTTCTCAGGCAGTTCGGTTGCGATGGGGGTGACGAGCAGGGATAAAACAAGCGCGGAGATCGCGAATTGCTCTGATATGGTAACCACCTGGCCTATAAACAGGTGCGCGCCGTAGACGATGACGCCGAGCGAAACAATGAGTTGTACCGTGATGGACCTCCATCTCGGCGGCAAACCTTTGCGGTGGAAGTGAAGCGGTTTGAGATCGCAGCCGACCTCGCCGCAGTCCGCAATCGTGCTGCGGAAGTATTGTGCATAGATGCCGAGAAGTGCAACGGCCAACATCAGCTTAACGGGGCGATATGGCACGATAGCCGCGGTAAGGGCCAGGCCGTAGCTGGTTAAAAAGTACGTCAGGTCGCGCGACATGCCCGTGATATGCGCGTCGACTTCTCGGGAGCGGCCTCTCGTCTGCGAGAAGACGATAATGCCGGTGCCGACCACGAACATAGCAAGGGTTGCCAACATAAAGGATGAGCCGATGATGGCGCCGATGCCGATGCCTTCCCCGCCATCGCCCGCGCCGACTAGGATTGCGAGAATCGGGATGATGGTCTCGGGGAGCGCTGTGCCGATTGCGGCAAGGATGCTGCCAACTGCCCCTTCGCCGAGGTCAAGGCGATGCCCGAACCACTCGACGCCGTTGCTAAACAGCTCGCAGGCGACCAGTATGATCACTAAAGATACCCCAAAAAGCAAATATGTTATTAGCAACTACATCTCTCCCATCATACGTTATGTGATTGAACAGCTTGAACGGCCGGCTTCTCTTGAAAAAAAAAGACCTTCAATCGCAAACGATTGAAGGTCTCGCAAATTGTAATCAACTGGTCGTCCGGGCATTTCTGCCGGGATTGTCGAAACGACCAACCCGCATTGCGGGTAGCTACTCCCCTTCTGGTTATCATCATTGTACCGGAATTACTTTTTCATAGCAATTCCGCGGGGGAAAGCATTTGTTCCCTTTACCGGCGATTACTGCTGCGCGTCAGGCATCACCTTAAAGATCATCTTTGCCGCTTCTTTACGGCTGATGACGTTCATGGGCCGGAACTCATTGTCTCCATAGCCGGCGGCGAATACGGTAGCCACACCGAACATCAGCGATACTACCAGTAGCAGGGATAGTAGGATTACAATTGGGCGGCGAAGTAAGAGGGGCAAGCATACTTAGTTAGTACTGTTATGCTATCATATGTAAACTCTGCTTACAATGTATCTAAGGGATTGTCTGAATATTATCAAACTCCCTTGCGCATTCACCATTGGGATGCTAGCATAAAAAATACCCCGGGTGGTATATATAGTACAAGGTATTGTAGTATAAGAGGTGTGAAATGAGCACTGTTGAAATGGCCGCTAAAAGTGAGACAAACACATATATTGACGAGGTATCAGATCCATTAGAACTATTAGTTGAGCTTGAGAAGGAATTTATCATGAAAGAGTTTGATGAAATTACAGGGCTGCCATCTGCCGTGAACGCAAGCGGGGATAATCGGACGCCGGTTTTTAAGGTGGCTGCAAAAAACGGTCTTAAGATCAGCGTCTTCACCGATAAGCTTGTCTTCTCTTCGAGGGGCAGGAATACAGAGATACCTAAGGGTAAAGTAACGGGCATTACCCTGAAAAAAACTCTCGCCGAAACAATGCGTTTCGAGAATACGCTTGTTCTCGACCTCGAGTGCGGAAGAGTCGTAACGCTTCGCAGGATACCCACGTCGAAAGTGGCTTTATTAAAGCATGCGATCTTAGCTCACGCATAGATAAGTTTGCGATAGACCTAGATACTCGTTACCTAGAAACTATTTATCCGGCGTTAGCAGGAGTTCAGCCGAAATACGGTGAATTCATCCCTATCGAAGGATATGTAAAGGATAGGATACGATGAAAGTGCTGGTTGTTGGTGGAACGGGTTTTGTAGGGATACCGCTATGCTGCGAACTCAATCGACGCGGCTGGGATGTCGCCGTTTTGGCCCGTACTGTTACAACTGCTGAGCATGCCCTCGGCCCAGGGTATACGATTATCCACTGGCCGGACACCTCTAAAATCCCCAAAGAAGCGCTTTCAGGCGCCAAAGCCATTATTAATCTCGCAGGAGAATCGATCGGCGATAAGCGCTGGACAAACCGGCGTAAAGAGCAAATCTTGAGCAGCCGTGTTCTCACCACGCGACGTATCGTAGATGCCATGCGAGATCTTGAAGAAAAGCCGGAGGTATTAGTGAATGCCTCAGCTATCGGCTATTACGGACCGCACACCGATGAGAAGCTCTGCGAGGATGAACCAAACGGTACTGATTTCTTAGCGAATGTAACGAAAGCCTGGGAGGACGAGGCCGCAAAAGCCGAGGCGCTCGGTGTTCGCGTTGTTATGGTGCGAATCGGTGTCGTGCTCGAAAACGGTGGCGTGCTGGCCCGTATGATCACCCCATTCAAACTCTATATCGGAGGTCCTGTTGGAAGCGGCCGGCAATGGTTTTCCTGGGTTCACCGGGATGATTTAGTAGGCATCATCATAGCGGCCATTGAAAATGACCGGCTACGCGGTCCGGTAAACGCAACCGCCCCAACACCTATTACGATGAAAGAGTTCAGCAAACAACTCGGCCGGGCGTTAAGCCGCCCCTCATGGCTTCCCCTGCCGGGGTTTATCCTTAAAATCGCCTTAGGCGAGATGTCCGATATGCTTCTTACCGGGCAACGGGTTCTTCCCTGCAAAGCCCTCGGGGCCGGCTATATATTCAAGTATGAAACAGCGGAGGCCGCGCTATCCACTATCCTATCGTATCAACGGACGAGAAGCTGGGCTCGTGCAGCGGGATAATGATATCCGCTAAGTTCTTTATACGAAGCACCTGTTCGTACGCCTGATCGGCATCGTGATGCACACCTGGGGCGAGGACTTCCATCTCCATGGCGCGGACGGCCGGAGGTGGAGTAAAGTTCTCGTTGATCACGCAAAAGCCCGTAATGGCGGCAAGTCCTTTTTCTGTATTGATGAGGATCGTGAGCGACCCGTTGGTATGCGATGGGGTGTGAAGGACGCGAATACCGTCGACGATTTCCATCTCTTCCTCTTTGACTTCGATTATCTGCCCCGCTTCTTCAATCGCTTCAATGAAATCGACTTCGTAGCGGAAATCGAGCGGCCTCGGATTATGGATGCGTTCCATCTCAAGCTCATGGACGTAGAACACGGCGTTCTTGCATTTGATATCGTTTTCGCAGTGGTCGTTGTGCAGGTGCGTGTGAATGACTATATCGATATCTTCAGGAGTGAGCCCCCACTTTGCCAGGCCTTCCTCGAACGTGTGGATTTTGCCGCCGATGCGCTCCTCCCTCTCCTTGGAAGGCAGGATACCCATCAGCGCCGTATCGACCAGGATCTTCTTGTCCCCACCCTCCAGGTACCAGACATACACGGGGATATGAAACTCCGTGCCGTAATTGTATTGATAGGTCATTATGCCTTTATCGATGACTTTGCTACCCACCACAATCGGGTGGATTTTATACGTGGTTGTCATGCCATCCATCCTTTCCTTAGTAATAACAGCGAATAATAGTAAATAATATTAGCAGAAAGGAGGCGACTTTGTAATACTTTTAGCGAAAGATTGAGTAATTGTGAAAACTATCGAATCAATGTCTCACCTGCGCCTTCCCAGTGCTCCCGAGATCAGGTTGATAGCCAGCAGGACAAGGGCGATTACCAGGAGAATGTGAATCAAAGCCCCCGCCAACTTAAACGCAAGACCGACCACCCATATTACAAGTAAAACCGCGATAATTATCCATAGAATCGTGAACATAATAATCACCCCTCTACCGGTTTTTACGTTTAAGATACCCACGCATGGATATTCTAATCGGGCTAAGCCGGCGGTGGGGGCGCATGCTAGAAGTCACTGCAATAAGAAAGAGGGCCAAAAGCATTGATGCCCGGCCCCCTCGGTTCTGTGATTTTAAAGGCTTGGTTATGCGGCTTTAGGTTGAACCCCCATGCCCATGTCCGCTCTTCGCAATTCATCGTTGAAAAAGACCGCTTCGCGCCGAACATGGTCGGCCAATGCAGGGGTGATTATGCTTTGGATTTGCCCGGTCTGTATGCCGTTTAACGCCGCCGTCTTAAAATCGATAACATGGTGGATCTCCATTACGACCGGATCGGTGTTCCCTTCAAGCCCGTGTTCTTTCTGTATCCTTCTGAACGTATCGCTTTCTTTAAGTGCGTTCATGAATAGGTCGATCTCGGTGGGATCGAGCAGGTGCGCGATAAAGGCGGTATGTTCCGCCATTATCTGCGCCCAGAAGTTTATGATTTCGTCCCGGTCTGCAGGTATGTCCTGGCCGCCCATAAATATTTGTTGGCGGTTAAGGAAGCGCTGAGCCTCGCGGGCGATGTGATCGAGAAACAGCGGCCACAGCAGGCTATGGATCTTTCCACTGCGTTGACTATCCTCAAGCTGACGCTTAAATCTTATGACTCCCGCTGTTTGGGCCATAAAGTCGTTGCTAAGATTCCGTATGGCGTCCTCATCGAGGTCGATTTGCGTAGCCCGCTCGTAGAGCACCTCGAAGGCGCCCCTATACATAACAGCGCGCTCATGTTCCTTCGGTAAATCCTCGATCGGGAGCAACATCTCCATGAAGAGACTGTGCTCCCTGATCTGGTCGCTCCAGAATATCACCTCGGCAAGAGCCCTTACATTTGGACTAGTTGTGTCCATCGCCGCCAGGTAGACGGGCCTTAATCCCTCATCCCGGGTGACGATCGTACCGAGGCTGCTTTCTTTAAATACTTTTACTTGTGCCATAATAATTCTCCTCCCGTTAAATTCGTATGTGGTGGTTTTCCCATATTCCAGGAGAAGTTTCAGGCGGGAGCTAGAAATAAAACAGTCCTCTACTTTTAAAGCCTCCGAGCAGCGAAAAGAAAAACTTCAGAAAGAGAGGATTCGCAGCGGATTGGTAGTTGCTCATTACTGAAAGCTCACTCTGAACAGGAGCTTGTTTTCCTGTGCACCCAGTACCCGTGTAGCGGCGTTGTAAGTTTTGAGCAGGTTCTCCGTGTTTGTTCCCAGGACAACAATGCCTATGCTATATATGCCGAATGCGGGAGACGGCGGGGCCGAGATGACAACGCCACTGTTATTCGAGGATTGCCCCGAAAGCAGGCTGTTTTCTCGTAATCGTTCGTATACATCTTCAAAAGTAACGGGCTCCTCGAAATACATGCGGTCTTGCGTGAAAACTGAAAGCGGTGGGGATACGACTCGAGTGCCGGTCTTGTTGGCCCCCGAAACGACATCGGCTATGTTGAGCGCCGGAACGGTCGCCGTTTCTCTGGCGTTTCGCTCGGCGATAAAGTGCTCGCCGGTTTTCGTGATCATCCAATCGATA
>NZ_JBTSLF010000090.1:0-11201 GCF_054640775.1 Candidatus Aquicultor sp.
CCTGGACATCTGCCTGCATTTTCCCTGCGGAACCGCCCGCATCGGCGACCTTTCCGCCGCGCGAACAACCTATGCTGCCGATAGCAAGTACCGCAACAAATAAAATAATAAGGCCGAGTTTAATCCGGTTCATCAAATACCTCCTGTAACTATAAACATGCAACCATAATAATACAAAATCAGCCGCATTAATGCCAGCTCACAGTCAACAAATACTAATTTGGCAACCTTGCCTCTGTAGGCTCTGTGTGCTATCATTTGAATCGTTCTTTTTTTAGCTCGCCCTTGTGAAAAGGGTCACCATAAAAGTTCAAAGGTTTGAAAGGAAGTAGTATGGAAGGTAACGTCAGGAAGATTTTAGTCTATCTAACAATCTTTTTAACCCTTGCGATTATCGTAGTCCTTGGATTTATGCTGAAGGACGTATTTACCGGCTCGGATGTACCTCGAAATCCGGCAGAACAAGCATATGTTGTTGCAAAAGCGCTCGTTGCTAAGGATCCGAAAAACGCCGATGGGCTCTTTAAGCTCTCCAAAGCAGAGGCGGACCTCGGAAGAGTCGGAGATGCTATTCAGCATATTAAACGAGCGATTGAACTTTCGCCTTCAGCACCTATGCTCCACTACACGTTGGCTCAAATCTATCTGGATAACGGACAAGAAAAAGAGGCTATCGAGGAGCTTAAGGCGGAGCTAAAGGTTACCGAGCAGAAAAACGAGTTGGCGTGGTACGACCTCGGCACTATCTTGAACAAGAAGAAAGATTACACCCAGGCTGCCTTCTGCCTTCAGAAAGCGCTGCAAAGAATGGATAGCGGCGCGGATGCCCATTATCAGCTCGGCAAGGCTTATGAGGGTCTTGGCAGGTTTGACCTTGCAATGACGGAGTACCGGGATGTCCTTCGATTTATACCTGATCACGCTGACGCTCAGATAGCGATCCAGGAACTTCAGGTAAAGCAGCTTCGTCAAAACCAAGCAAAACTCGGTGTGAAACAGAAGTAAGATTAGCCGGCGAATGAAAGCTAGGAGGCGTTAAGTTGGTTAGAACTAAGACCTTGATAATTCTAGTAGCAATACTGCTCCTAACAATGGGTGCCCTCGCGTATTTCTACTTTTACGTACTCAACAATCCGAACGACAAAGTTCAAAACGAGGGTTTGACCCACCTGTTTAGTATTTACGGATGGGGCGATAAGCCCGATGAGCTGTTAAAACGGCCCACCGGTGTGGCGGCTGACGACAAAGGCAACATCTATGTTAGCTTGCCGAGCAGGGGCAAAGTCGTCGAATTTGACAACAACGGTAACTATATCCGCTCCTTCGGAGGTAAAGGTTTAGCTCCCGGGTCGCTTCGCGGTCCGCTCGGGGTTGCGGTCGATTCGCAAAGGGGACGGCTCTACGTGGCCGACAGGGCCCGCTTCCGCTTGGTGATCTATAACCTACAGGGTAAATACATCAATGAAACCACGCTCATGTCACCCGTTACCCCAGCGGTCGGCAAAGATAGGATATATCTGTCTACCTTTGGCCCGATTGTGTCGCTGAGCCTCGATGGCAGAATCCTTGATACCTGGGGTGCAAGAAGCCGCACGATCGGGGGATTTGATTACCCGCACGGGGTGGGCGTCGATAATCGCGGCAACGTGTACGTATCGGACACCAACAACACGAGGTTGGTTGCCATGAATAAGAAAGGCGATATCCTCTGGACTAGAGGAGCGCCGCCGCAGTCCGTGCTTGATCCCAAGAAGGGATTGAACCTTCCCGCTGGATTGGCGATGGATGATAAAGAGCGTATCTACGTCGTCGACTCTTTCGATTTCTCGATAAAGGTGTTTAACACCAGAGGAAAAGACATCGCGACATTCGGCGGAAGCGCCGGCAACCTTGAAGGGCAATTCAACATGCCCGACGGGATCGCCTATATGGGCAATAAAACCTTTGCGATCGCGGATAAGTTCAACGATCGCGTCCAGGTGGTGCGGCTTACGATTCCCGGTGAAGAGAGTCCGTTTGATAACTTCCCGTGGTGGCTGCTATTGCTGATACCGCTGCTGATGGCTCTCTTGCGGCGCAAGAAGTTCATCGCTAATGAGGATTTCTTGGAACTCGTCGTACAGGATCAGAAGCTTAGACTGCTGACCCAGGTAGCAAAACGGGTACACGTCAGCCAGCAAGCCTTTGAGCGGTTTGCGGAATATGAGGAAGACACATTAAAGTTCTCGGATATCGCCATCGTTCGGCAGTATTCGAAAGAAGAGATACAAGAACTCGTCGAGAAGAATGATATCACCGAGGGCACGGCTGCCTTCCTTGCTCTCGCCAAGAAGAAGCTGGCCGAGAGAATCCTGCTCAATAGGCTTACCCTTGCCTTTGAAGACGAAAAGGTGCGGGAAGTGCTCGAGGGCAACGGCAAGAAACCGCCAAAGATGATAAATTACCAGGAGTTCCTCGATAAGTATGAGGTTGAAGAGGAAGAGACAGCCCCTCAGACAACCTAGCATAAACAACTACTCAAAAAAGGTGAGCCAAGCGCTCACCATTTTTATTTTCAAGCGATAATTTCAAAAACTTGTTAAAAATCGCTTGACTAGTGCACCACTTATTGGTAAATTAGGATTGTGAAAGATAGGACAAGCAGTCTTTAACAGGAATGTCACCAATAAGACTCTTTGAAAACTATAGCAAGTAAACTTCTTGGTAAGCGCACTATTCATTCAGCAGAAATCTTCGTAGCACTAAAAACACTTAGGATTTTCGCACGGCACCTAAAGGCACACTCCTTTATGCCAAAACCTTGAGAAACAAATACGGTGTTTGCCGCTCCCAGGTAACTCTCAAAGGATAACTCCAAATAACGTTCTACTCCCTAACCTGGGTTTGCCCTAAGGGAAAGTGCTTTGCTTCACAAGCACACGGCCAACCACCAAAACTTTAAAAGTAGGGTTCACACAGAGAAAGTTAACCCCCAAAGGGTTTCTTATACTTACTTCAATTGAAAGGAGGTGAATTAGATGAAAAAAGGCTTAATTATTTTGATGGCCCTTGCGATGCTATTTGCCATGACCAGCGTTGCTCTCGCCGTTCAGGATCCAGCAGGTGGAAAGGGTAACATTACCCCGAATACCTACGATCTCAACGCTCCTCAGTTTGGCAATGATGCAAAGGATTGGCAATACTACGAGCAGGGCGAAGCGACCACCTCAGGCACATATGCTGGTTCTGATCCGACCGCAGTTACTGGTGGTCTTAGCACGCACCCGTACGGCACCTGGAACAGCCCGTATACAATGGGTATCGATGGATATAACTACAACGATGCTCAGGATTATACGGACGATGGCGCCGACGTAGCTGTTAAGGATGCCGTTGGTGACACAGTGACTGTTGATATCAGTGTTCCTAACGCTTTCGGTGGCGTGGCAACTGTGACATTACCGAAGGTACGCTTTGCGTCAGGCCCACATGGTGGGTACCTCACCTCAACACACCGTTGCCGTGAGTGCCACGCAGTCCACCGTGCAGCTGGTAAGTTCAAATTGTTACGCTCTGATACGAGGTTTGAGGCGTGCGACTGGTGCCACGGTACCGGTGCTGGCTCAGGCTTTAACATTCAGATGGATAACGATGACAACTACACCACTGAGTACAACGTTGGACACACCATGGGCTTTGGTATTAGCTCAGGCAAGTGGAAAGCACCGGATGATACCTACCCGGCATATACCCCTAATTACTGGATGGGTGGATTCTCATGCTTCGACTGCCACAGCCCGCATGCTAACCCGGCTCGCCTCATGGGCTTCGACCAGGATGGTAATCCGATCCCCTCGATCGTTGACACCTACACCGGTGAGGTCTTTGTTATCGGTAACCCGGGTCACGACCTGTTTACGGCCGGCGGCAAGGGCTTTGCCGGGGCGAACCACGACGAGCTTGAGGCCGGACACATTACGGTCCCGGCATTTGGTGGCTTAAAACTCCCGAAGGCAAAACCGTACTATCTTGCTGGTAGCTGGCTCTTGATCAAGAACCCGGACCACGAGATCGATACGTACCTTACCAGTGATGCTACCTATGCGGTTAATATCAGTACCTGGACGAAGGACACTACTTATACCGGTCACTTCGAACCGCAGGATGACGTCACGGTTACGCCTGGCGGTGAGATTCCGGATCTTATCGATGCCGCACTCAATGAGTTCAGCACCGACACAGCGTACCCGGTCAACAAGGTTCCGACCGACTGGAACAACCCGATCGGTAGTGCGAGCCTCGTTCTCGAGGACTTCGGCGCACAGTATGGTGCAATAGCGGATGATATGATGGGTGGGCCAATGCCGGATAGTAGCACCGCCTACGGCTACAACGTGCGTAACCCGTTCTGCCGCTCACTCATCCTCGATGAGTTCTGCACAGACTGCCACGATGGCAACGCCGGCTTCCACACGACACAGGCCCCGCTCTTCAGCGAGGACCGTGCTCTGAGGAACCAGGGCCAAAGCACGCAGACTATAGCATGGCAGGGCAACTATGATCTGGCCTACGGCCACGATGCTAACGTCAGGCACTGAAGCCGCGCAGCCAGGTTCAATCCGGAGGATGACATATTAGGCGGACCAAGGTGCCGTAATTGCCACAGAGGTTCAAGTGGTTGCGGTGGTTGCCACAACACAAGCGGTGTTAACCCGAGTCCATTACTGTTCCCGACAACAGCGGAGCAGGAGGCTGCAGCGGCTGATCCTAACCGTTCCGACATCGGTCAGTTCATGTACATTGGCATGAACACCATGACATCAGGTGATTGGTGGAATGACGTAGTTTCATTCACTGCCGATGACACAAGCATGGCTCTGAAGGCGTACACCATGTACAACCTCAAGAACACCAGCGATGGTCAGGATAACGGTATCTCGTTATCGTTGGTCGCTACCCAGACAGCTACTCCTGGCTACACGGACGTCAAGACGGTCGGCATCAACAAGGTGTCGAGGACGGCTACGTGGCAGGCAAACTGGAGAAGTTCAGCCACCATAACGGCTGCGAACACAGTCTGCTCTGATGACGGCTTTAGCTGGCCGCACAGAACACTCGGCTGGAAGATGCTCAAAGACGACCTCTTTGGTATCGACATTGGCGGAGACAGCGAAGGCCACCCGAAACTTGTCAGCGTTGGCGAGACAAGGTCATACGGTGGCAGCCTTTACACGGCCCACGACGTTGACAGCGTCTGCTTGGATTGCCACAACCCGACAGTTTGGAACGCGACTAGCTCGTCGAACCACACTGATACGGCCGGCATAACCTCAGATGACTACAACGACGACCTCTTGTTCAGAGGCTTGCCGTAAAGGTACGTGATGCATAGAAATATGCTAGGCTACCGACGGGTAGCAAGAAACAGCGTTATTTTAAGCACTTAAAAGTTATACTTGCGCGCAACTAAAGGGTCCGCTTGGCCAGCGGGCCCTTTTATCTTGCGTAAAACTGCACTTCGCACATCCTCCCAAAGGTTCGTATTCTAAAGTATGTCGAGCCTAGACCGATACTATCCCCTATATAAGCTATACGGGGAGATAGCGCCTAACGGCATATCTTCCCGAATTTTAAGTGGCTGAGCGATTGAAGCGATGCCGTAGCAATGTTCGCAGTTTACAACACAGTACCCATTACCACCGTTCGCTTTCAATCGATCGGTCACTTTGCTTTTTGTAGCACCATCTTCAAGCGGTTTTTATGCCGCTTAGAAAGGAGGTGAAGACTATGAGGAAATGGTTTGTAGCTCTAATGGCTACAGGTCTTGTCCTAACAGCAGGAAGCGGAGTTGCTCTCGCCGCGGGGGGCGATATTAGCCCAACGACATACAACCTGCCCACAGCAAACACTGATGTGTGGGCCGAATACAACCAAGGGGTGGCGGTACAGTCCGCTGGTAACACCGTGTATTTCAACGGGAGCACTACGAGCGCCCACCCGTATGGTACCTGGAACAGCCCATATACGGCCGGTATCGATGGCTACAACTATAACGACCCCCAATCATATACTAACGTCGGTGATCAAGCCGACTCGACCGGTGATGGCAAAGCCGACACATTTAGTGCCGGTCCACATGGTGGTTACCTCACCTCAACACACCGTTGCCGTGAGTGCCACGCAGTCCACCGTGCAGCCGGTAAATTCAAATTGTTAAGGTCTGATACGAGGTTTGAGGCGTGCGATTGGTGCCACGGGTTTGGCGCCGGTTCAGGCTTTAACATTCAGATGGATAACGATGACAACATCACCACTGAGTACAACGTGGGTCATACGCTTGGCTTCGGTATCCAAACCGGTAAATGGAGGGCCCCAGATGATACCTACCCGGCATATACGCCAAATTACTGGCTTGGTGGATTCTCATGCTTTGACTGTCACAGTCCGCACGCCAACCCGACGAGAATGCTGGGCTTTGACGGCCTTGGCAACCCGGTTGGCGAGGAAACACAGACAACGATCAATGGCGTGGTCATGACCAGGGTATATGGTATCGCAAACCCAGGCCATGATATCCTGCCGGGGGACCCGACCCACATCTCGACGGGGCCGGTATATCTTTCTGGTAGTTGGCTTCTCATTAAAGACCCGGATAGGGAGACCGCAAGGACAAATACTACGGTTGCAAGCGGCATTACCGGCGACCCCGATATTACCGTGACCGCCGGTGCCGAAATACCGGATGCGATAACGTTCGGTCTTAACGAGTTCGACAACACCACAACATATCCGGTCAACAAGATTGCGACCGACTGGAACAGCCCGATTGGCGCGGCCTCTACATCGGATACGAGCATTGGATACAACCAGCGCAATATGCTGACATCAAAACGTATCTGGAACGTCTCCGAGTTCTGCACCGATTGCCATGATGGCAATGCCGGCCTGCATACGATCCAGGCACCGCTGTTCAGTGAAGACCGCGCCCTGCGCGGCCAGGGCCACAGCACAGACACCCCCGAATGGAAAGGTAACTATGATCTGGCCTACGGTCACGACGCGCAGCCCCGGCACTGATCGCGCCAAATGACGTTTAATCCGGAGGATAACGACGACTTTGGCCCGCACTGCCGTAACTGCCACAAAGGCTCAACTGCCTGCGGTACCTGCCATCAGGAAACCGTAGTCGGCATAACGGCATCGACCATAGCATACACAACGAGCACCGCCGATGCCGCAGACGATAGCCAGAAGCTGTCGACGTACTATGTCTTCAATACCACCACCGGCCAGTCGAATATGTACGAAAACAGCTGGACGGCGGCCGGCATCACCTATGCTTTCTACAAGAAGTCCCGTGATGTTGATTGGTCGAGCGATTGGAGAACGACTACAACGATTGTCGATTCGGTAACAATCGACAACTTCTGTTCAGATGACGGCTTTAGTTGGCCACACCGCACGCTCGGTTGGATGATGCTTAAAGACGACCTCTTCGGTCTCGACTTTAACGGCAGCTTGATCAGCGTCGGTGAAACGAGAACCGTCGGCACCACCAATTATGTGGTGCATGATGTAGATAGTGTGTGTCTTGACTGTCATAACCCAACAGCTTGGAGTGCGGATAGTCCAAGCTACGTCGACAGTAGTACTGTCGTGGGCGATGACGCTAACGATGAGTTGCTGCTAAGAGGCCTACCGTAGTCGCCGGTATGGGATACCGGCGGCGCGGTAGCCGATTAGCGTATAATATTTAAATATTATCGTAAGTTATATGATTATCAGACTTATAATCCGATTTATAATCAGCCTTAAAAAAGGGAAGGGTCCGCTTGCAACGGACCCTTCCCTTTTGTGTAATTTCAAAAGCCTTCTTTATGCAAATGCTTTTTTCAGTCGCGCCACCCTCTCGGGGATCGGCGGGTGAGTGCTAAATAATCCGGCCAAACTGCGACCCGAAAGCGGATTGACGATAAACATATGCGCCGCCGCGGGGTTCACATCCATCGGAACCGAATCGGCGCCGTGCTCGAGCTTTATAAGCGCGTTTATCAAGCCCTCCGGGCGCCCAGCAATCTTTGCGCCGGTCGCATCCGCACCGTATTCACGCGAGCGCGATATCGCAAGCTGCACTATCATGGCGGCAATCGGCATAACTATGATGGTGAGCAAAACGCCGACAATACCGAGCGCCCCGTCGTCGTCATCCCGCCCGAAGCCGAAGATGAGGCCCCACTGGGCGATATTGGCAAGAGCGCTTATCGCGCCGGCCATCATCGCGGCCATCGAGCCGATCAGGATATCCCTGTTTTTAACATGCGCCAACTCATGCGCAAGTACCCCTTCGGTCTCCTCTTGGGAGAGAAGCCTGAGTAGCCCATCGGTCACCGCCACGACCGCATGCTCCGGGTCTCTGCCGGTCGCAAAAGCGTTCGGCTGCGGGGACGGCGTCATATAAAGACGCGGCATGGGCAGCCCGGCCCTCAGCGACAGACTTCGCACTATCGCATAGAGTTGCGGCGCATCGCGCTCCTCTACCGGCTGCGAACGTGTCATCTTGATCGCGATCTTATCGCTAAACCAGTAGCCCGAGAAGTTCATCAAGATGGAAAATACCACCATGATCATCATCCCGGCATTCCCGCCGATGAGATTTCCGGCCGTAACCAGAAGAACCGTCAGCGCTCCCATTAGAAGCCAGGTTCTAAAATTGTTCACTGCGTTACCTCCATATCTGTGGATACTTAGATTCTATACCTGCCAGCAGTGTAGTTGCAACAGGACCATCGGGCAGAGCGCATATCCCCGGTGCCCTACGTCGCCGCCTAGCTTGTGAGCAGCGACGATTTGATATATAGTAGATAAGGCGAAATCCAAAAACAGGATTTTAAAGCGTGGCAGAAGCTAGTGTGCCGCGCTTATCACGTTTAGTACTATCACGCTTACTACTGATATATGTAGATAGATGGAGGATCATGAAAGTAGGAATTATTGGCCTGAGTAAGGCGGGAAAGACGACCGTGTTTAACGCCTTAACCGGCTCTTCGGCCCAGACAGGCACCTACGGGGCGCAAAAAGCGAACCTTGCGGTGATAAAAGTCCCGGACGAGCGGATCGAGTATCTTGCCGAAGTCTATAAGCCCAAGAAGACTACGTTTGCCGAGATCACATTCGTCGATGTGCCGGGCCCAAGCGACGCCAACGCGAGCGCGCTCGGCGGTACGCAAACCATCGACCTCATCAAAGGGGTCGATACCCTGGCGGCAGTAGTGCGGGCTTTCATCGACGAGCTGACGGAACCGGGCGAGGTTGCGCCGCTTAAGGACTTCCAGGAGCTGGAGTCAGAACTCATGGTTCTCGACCTCATCGTGCTGGAGAAGAAAATCGAGCGCTTTGAGAAGGAGCGCAAAAAGGGCACCGAGTACGAGCTGATCAAGAAATGCAAGGATTGGCTGGACGAGGAAAAACCGCTGCGGCTTCTTGAGCTCGACGAGACCGAGGCCAAAGCGCTCAGCGGATTTCAGCTCTTAAGCCTCAAGCCGATTCTCATCGTTGTAAATACCGGCGAGGAGAAAACCGCCGATTTGGCCGACCTTAAGACCTTTGCCGCCGGGCGCCACGTGCCGATTATCGACTTCTGCGGCGCCATCGAAATGGAAATCGCCGGGATGGATGCAGCCGAGCAGGCTGAATTTCTCGAAGGGCTGGGTATTTCAGAGTCGGCCAGGAATAAATTCGTCCGTGCGGCGTATGAACTCTCGGATCTCATATCATTCCTAACCGCCGGCGAGGACGAGGTGCGTGCTTGGACGGTAAAGAAAGGCTCTCTTGCACCACAGGCAGGCGGCAAGATCCACTCGGATATCGAGCGGGGCTTCATCCGCGCCGAGGTCGTCTCCTTTGCTGATTTTTCCACATTCGGCGGGATGACGAAGGCCAAAGAAGCCGGAAGGGTGCGTCTTGAAGGAAAGCAATACGTGGTCGAAGACGGCGATATCATTAATTTCAGGTTTAACGTGTAATCACGAAACAATGGCCCGGCAGGCTGAAAGTGAAGGTGAGCCAAATGTCGGATGTACTGTTTATTATAGCGGCCATCGCAGTGTATATAGTCCTCAATAAATGGGTGCTTCCCAAGATGGGAATCGGCACATGAATGAGTTCTCCGACATGTGCGGGCCGTGAGCCCGACGGCGATGTCGAACCGCCTAAAAAGCAAGACATACAGTAAGAACCGCTCTAAACAGATAAAAATACCCCTTCTACGGGGTATTTTTTTGTCCCGTTTGCTCCCTGCCGCACTTGGAGCAACCACCGGTTTCTCGGATAGAGTGTTGGGGCGCCTAAAAGCCCCGCGCTTAAAAGTTGATGTTTACGCAAAGATACTATAAAATAGTCAAGGACATCGTACGCGCTGTCTTAAATTATGCGGGCCCGTTGATGAGGGCCAGCATCATACAGTACGGGGGATTAGCTCAGTTGGGAGAGCGCCTGCCTTGCACGCAGGAGGTCATCGGTTCGAGCCCGTTATCCTCCACAAGATATCAGGATCGCTAGATTTAGGCCATTTGGATATCATTTCAAATGGCTCTTTTAGCTGGTAGGAGACTATTTCACGGTTACTCAAGACCAGGTTCGACGCTACCATTTCAAGAACTTCTTTCTTGTTTTCGCCAGTTCCCTCTATAAAGTCCTGACGTGCAGATTTAGCCTTAAATAGTCGGACCTTTTATTTCCCTAGATTTTCTAATCGGAGCCATGTCTCAACACTCATCCGTAGACCAATCGGGGGTCAAAGCCTAATCGATACGTTGTAAGGATAAATAAGACGGCTGCAGGGTGGATATATAAGGTGGGCTATATGAGCACAAGTAGCAATCTTGGTGTATTATATGGAATAGTATAAATAACGAAAATGCGTCCGGAAGGTGAAAGACATCGCTAAAGGTCAAACCGTCAAAAAAGATACAAAAAAGAAACCAGAAAAAACGCTAAAAGAGAAACGGTTAGAGAAGAAAGTGAAAAAAGCAGGTAGGTAAAACTAGGGATCGTGTCGTCCTGGGTCAGGTCTTTCAATGCAACACTTTGGTGCTCTAGCTGTGGAAACAGCGAACTCCTTTCCGGGGGCGCCTTAATGCTGTGCATTAGCACAGATATACGTTCGAAGATCGTCCGCTATCCTCCACCGATAGCTCCGGTAGAAATGCTGGGGCTTTTTTTAA
>NZ_JBTSLF010000091.1:0-2382 GCF_054640775.1 Candidatus Aquicultor sp.
CACGGAAGAAAGAATGTCGGAAAGCCGTATGAGGGAAAACCTCACGTACGGTTTGATGAGGAGGGGCTGGTTGGTTCCAGCCCTTCACTCTATCTATATTTGATTCGAAACGGGCAAAATACTACAAAGCTGATTAAAAAGGTAAAGTTAGCGCATGCTTTGCATAACGCACCTTTTAAGAGGTGTGCTTGGGCGGCTTGCGTGTGTACTTCAAGTGCCGTTTCATGGTATTGTTTCGACTGGGGGTGTAACTAGTGTCCAGTAATTACACGTGCGAAGAACTCGTCGCCCTGATGGCCAGGCTGCGGGGCGCACAGGGTTGTCCCTGGGATAAAGAACAGACGCACGAAAGCCTCAGGCGTTATTTGATAGAGGAAGCCTACGAGACCGTCGACGCTATCGACGAGAACGACCCGGAGCATTTGAAGGAAGAGCTTGGAGATCTTTTACTGCAGATCGTGTTCCATGCACAAATCGCATCCGAGGTTGGCCGCTTCACTATGCAGGACGTAGCGGAAGGCATCATCACCAAAATCGTACGCCGCCACCCACACATCTTCGGTGAAACGGAAGTAACCTGCGCCGGTGATGTGATCGCAAATTGGGAAGATATAAAAAGCAAAGAAAAGAACGAGGTCTCCGCGATCGCCGGAATCCCGAAATCGTTCCCATCGCTTATCTACGCGTATAAATTACAGAGTAAAGCGGCCAGAGTCGGTTTCGACTGGGAGGATGTCGAGGGCGCCCTTGATAAGATCGTCGAAGAGGTAGATGAGTTAAAGAGGGCAAAAAAAGGAGAAGGTGTCATCGAGGATGAGATCGGCGATCTTCTCTTTGCCGTGGTAAATGTCGCCCGTCACCTCGATGTCGACCCCGAACTCGCGCTACGCGGTACCTGTAAGAAATTCGAGCGCAGGTTCCGCTCTATGGAAGAGACGGCCGCAACACGGGGCGAGCGCCTATCCGATATGGCGCTCATGCAGAAGGATAAACTCTGGGATGAGGCGAAAGATAAAGAGAAATAATAAAAATAAGAATAGAAAAGCAAAAGAGAAACAACGAGCGAGAGAAAATCTTAAAGAACTACATATAAATGGGAGGCAAAAATGAACACAATTGAAATGATTCATGGCAGAGAGATCTTGGATTCGAGGGGAAATCCGACGGTTGAAGTCGATGTTGTTCTTGCCAGTGGGGACGCGGGCAGGGCCGCAGTACCATCCGGCGCCTCGACCGGGACTTACGAAGCTCTTGAGTTAAGAGACGCAGATCCGGGACGCTATCTGGGCAAAGGAGTGCAGACGGCGGTTGCCAACATTAACGATATAATCGCACCGGAACTCGAGGGATTTGACGGCACCGACCAGCGCTTCATCGATATGACGATGATCGACCTAGACGGCACGGACAACAAGAGCCGCCTTGGCGCAAACGCAATACTCGGCGTCTCGCTTGCGGCGGCGAAAGCGGCGGCGAATTTCTTGGATATGCCGCTCTATCGCTACATCGGCGGCACCAACTCGTACATGCTGCCGGTTCCGATGATGAATATCTTAAACGGCGGTGCGCATGCCGATAATAACGTCGACATCCAGGAGTTCATGGTTATGCCGGTCGGGGCCGGGTCGTTTGGTGAGGCCCTGCGCATGGGCGCTGAAGTGTACCATAATCTTAAGAAAGTCCTTAAAGCCAAGAAGCTCAGTACTGCGGTTGGCGATGAGGGCGGTTTTGCGCCGAATCTGGCATCCAACGAGGATGCGATCAAGCAGATCGTGTTGGCCATCGAAGAAGCGGGCTATATACCGGGCAAGGATATCTACATCGCACTCGACCCTGCATCTAGCGAGTTTTTCAAAGAGGGCAAGTACGTTCTTGAAGGCGAAGGACGCACGCTCACACCGTCCGAGATGGTAAGCTACTACGCCGAACTTACGGATAAATACCCGATCATCTCTATCGAGGACGGTATGAGCCAGGACGATTGGGACGGTTGGAAGGAGCTTACCGAGAAAATCGGCGACCGGGTTCAAATCGTGGGCGATGACTTATTCGTAACCAACGTAAAACGGCTCGAGACCGGGATAAAAACGGGTACCGCTAACTCTATCCTGATCAAGCTCAACCAGATAGGCTCGTTGTCCGAAACGCTTGACACGATTCAAATGGCACAAAAGGCGAACTACACGGCAGTTATCTCGCATCGCTCGGGCGAGACCTGCGATGCCACGCTCGCCGATTTAGCGGTTGCGGTCAATGCCGGGCAGATAAAGACGGGCGCCCCGGCACGGAGCGATCGCGTATCCAAGTACAACCAGCTTTTGAGGATCGAAGAAGGACTCGGCCCGGTATCCATGTACCCGGGAATGGCGGCGTTTTACAGCA
>NZ_JBTSLF010000091.1:2392-11153 GCF_054640775.1 Candidatus Aquicultor sp.
ATTAAACGATAAGGGAGTAATAGAATGAGGCATGCGAAGATCGTTTGCACTATCGGCCCGGCGAGCCACGATATCGAGGTGATGAGGGACCTGCTCGATGGCGGTATGGATGTTGCGCGCATCAATATGGCGCACGGCAGCTACGAGGACCACGCGGCAAATATAGCCAACATCAGGCAGCTCGAGATGGAATCCGGCAAGCCCATCGCTGTTCTTATGGACCTGGCCGGTCCGAAGCTGAGAATCGGTGATGTCGAAAACGGCGAGGTAATCATCAACGAGGGCGATGATTTTACCGTCACCACGAGGCCGGTAATGGGCACGAACGCTCTGGTCTCGATCAATTACCCCGACCTGCCGCGGGATGTAAAGGCGGGCGATACGATTCTGATCGATGAGGGCCTTATTATCCTTGAAGTGCTCGGCGTGGGGGGCGAGGATGTTCGCACAAGGGTTATCGAGGGCGGTCCCCTTAACTCGAAGCGCGGGGTACACCTGCCGGGGGTTATGGTCAGCCTTTCGCCGCTCTCTGAAAAAGACCGGCTCGACCTGGCCTTTGGCTTGGAGCAGGGCGTGGATTGGATCGGACTTTCGTTCGTGCGCAATTCCGACGACATCAAGCTTCTAAAGGGCCTGGTCGTTGAGGCTAGAAAGCGTGCTAAGATAATCGCTAAGATCGAGAAACAAGAAGCGGTCAAGGATATAGATAATATTCTCGAGGTCGCCGACGGCATCATGGTCGCCCGCGGCGACCTTGGTATCGAGATGCCTACGGAGATGGTACCCCTGGTGCAGAAGGCTATTATCAACAAGTGCATGATCGTCGGAAAACCGGTAATCACCGCAACGCAGATGCTCGACTCGATGATTCGGAACCCGCGTCCGACAAGGGCGGAGGTAAGCGACGTCGCCAACGCGGTGCTCGATGGGACCGACGCCCTAATGCTTTCGGGAGAGACGGCCATGGGGCGTTTTCCGGTTGAAAGCGTTAACATGATGGCGCGCACGATAATAGCGGCTGAGAGGGATTTAAGCTTCTGCATCGACCGGGGTGCGGGCCCCCGTGAACGCGAGCGTCTGAGTACGACCCAGGCGATAAGCAAAGCCACGTGTGAGATCGCCTCAGCGCTGCATGCGACCGCCATCATTACGTCCACGCAATCCGGCGAGACCGCGCGCCAGGTGGCAAAGCACCATCCGGCACAGCCGATCATTGCGATAAGCCCAAGCGACGAGGTCGTCCGTCAACTTAACCTTACCTGGGGCGTCATACCGCTTAAAGTCGGCCCCAGCATCAACCTTGATAATATGTTCGATATCGCCGTCGACGCGCCGCTCAAGGCCGATCTCATAGAAAAAGGCGACCGCGTTGTGATCACAGCGGGTGTGTTCGTCAACGTTCCCGGCACGACCAACTTAATAAAAGTGCACCGCGTTTAAACGCTGGACCGAGTTTCTTTACTATTCCTCTTCCTTAAACCAAGGGATTGTAATAGTATAGATACTTAGATACATGTCTTTAATAACCAACCAGGCGTGTGTCTAAATATCTATACTATATAGTGCACCCGATATGTAGCAGAAGAGACAGCATTGAACGCAAAACAAGCATCCAGCAAGAGTCGCAGAACAAACCAAAGGACAAACCTGAAAGCAGACCCGCGAAAAACCCAGCGAACGGGTCAGCGTAGGGCGAGTAACGTCCGGGTGTTGCGTCCCAAGAAACGAGCGCGCCTCAATTACGGTCGCGTCATCATGCTTGGGATAATCCTCTATTTCATTGTCTGGACCATTTATCCGATTACGTTCCGTGCCCAGCAAGGACAGGAGATCGAATCGTTAAAGAGACAACTTCATGAGATCAATAAGCAGAATAATCAGCTCAGTAAAGACGTGCAATACCTGCAATCAGACGCATATGTGGAGCAAGAAGCCAGATCCCTTGGCCTGTCAAAGCCCGATGAGGAAGTACTTGTAGTCATCCCGCAGGATTCAAAAAAACCTCTTAAGGGAAAAGAAAATGGGGTCGAAAAAAACAGAGACACAGGGCGGCCGGCATCGTTGTGGCAACGAATCGTCGGTGTTTTTACGGGCGTCTTGTAGACGCGGTAATGTCAACTATTGACATTTATCCTCGTAAAATGGGAAAATCTGCTTATTAATTTAAAAAGGAGTTTTTTAAAAACACACGTATGTCTCTGGAAGTTGGAACTATCGTTGAGGGCAAGATTGTAAAGACCACGAACTTTGGCGCATTTGTTGAGTTGATTGGAGGCCAGACGGGCCTCATCCACATCTCCGAAATCACGCACTCCTATGTTAAGGACGTCAAGGATTTCCTCCATGAAAACGAGACGGTAACGGCGAAAGTGGTTGCCATCAAACCCGACGGCAAAATCGATCTCTCCCTAAAACAGCTTGAAGAGCCCAAACAAGAGGAAGTAAGGCCACCTCGTCCTGCTCGTACCTATGAGCGAAGGGAAGGCGGCGAGTCGTTTGAGCGCATGATGAAGGATTTCCTCAGGTCAAGTGAAGAGAAACTGGGAGATATCAAGAGGAACTTAGAAGGCAAACGCACCTAAGCGTTGCTATTATATATCAGCCGAGCTTTGAAGAAGTTAAAAAGTATCCTGCGGGGATGCTTTTTGTTCTTTTCCGCTCAAACCGGAACCGCACCGCTTGGCATATACGTGGTAGAATATATGGCGATGAACGCGATAATCGATAAAAAAGATAAAACAACAGTATATGCGCAGCTTAAACGCGAGCCGCGCGGGCTCAAGAAGGTGGCCGCACGGTGCGCCTTCGGCTGTCCGCAGGTAATCGAGACCGCCACGTTTATAGAGGATGCTAAGCCGTTCCCGACGCTGTACTGGCTCACCTGCCCGCATAAAGTAAAAGCGGTATCCCGCCTTGAAGATGATGGCTGGGCGGAGCGTTTGCGCGAGCGTATCGCAGTCGATAGTGAGCTGTATGAGCGTCTCGAGTGCGCCCAGGAGGACTATAAACTGCGGCGAAGAGCCGGTGCAGGCACAGATATAGATAAAAATACAAGTGTGGCGGGTCATCCGGTGTTTGAAACCGGTGTCGGGGGCGTACATAACTTAAGCGCTGTAAAGTGCCTTCACGCGCACTACGCGCATTACCTGACGGGTGGCAACAACCCGATCGGTGAAATGGTAGAACACGAACTGTCGGAATCAGCCGACCTTGAATGCAAGGAGCCCTGTAATCGGGATGAACGAGATGAAAATCGGCGCGATTGATATCGGGACAAATTCGGTACGCCTCCTGATCGCCGAGAAAAACGGCGGATGGCGTGATATGCGGCGCGAACTCGAGATAACCCGCCTCGGCGAGGATGTAAACCGCACGTGCAGGATCAAGCCGGAAGCTATGGAGCGCACGCTCGCCGCACTTGCCAAGCATAAAGACCTGCTCGAGCGCTATGCAGTAGAGAACGTGCGGGTCGTGGCGACCAGCGCCATGCGCGATGCCGCAAATTCCGCCGATTTCATGGCGATGGTCAAGGAGCGCCTCGGCCTTTCTATCGAGGTCATCCCCGGGGAAGAGGAAGGGCGCCTGACCTTTGCTGGGGTAGCCGGGCCCGGTTCGCTGGTCACTCCCGATGAGCTGGCGCTCGTAGTCGACGTGGGCGGTGGCAGCACGGAATATATTTACGGCAGAAACGGCACGGTATTTGGCTCGACCAGCCTCAACATCGGCTCTGTTCGCCTCTACGAGCTTTTCATAAAGCACGACCCACCGCTGGCCGGTGAACTTGAGAGCGCACGCGAGATGATCCAAACGAGCGCCGGTCCGGTTTTCGAGAAACTTGCCGTTGAAAGCCCCGATGTGGTTATCGCAGTCGCCGGCACGGCCACCCAGCTCGCGGCCATCTACTACGGCGTGGACCCATACGACCCCGAGAAAATCCACGGCTCACGGATAAGCGTTTCCGAACTCTCATCGCTTATCAAGCAACTCGCCGCAATGCCGGTCGAGCAGCGACGGGCGTTAAAGGGCATGCACCCCAAAAGGGCTGATGTTATCGTTACCGGAGCGCTCATCCTCGAGGAAACGCTCTTGGGCCTCGGCTTTCCCGAGATGATCATAAGCGAGAAAGACATCCTCGACGGAATCGCTTACTCGATCGGCTAGGTGTCCGGTCGGACCTTGACTTTATCCCGTGTACTGGGTACATTAGATTAGGATTTTCCACGGGATTTATTGAAATCCCATTCATCAAAAACAAGCCCGAGTGGCGGAATAGGCAGACGCAGCGGACTTAAAATCCGCCGGCCTTTAGGTCGTGCCGGTTCGACTCCGGCCTCGGGCACACTATTTTAGCAGGGAATATATAAAATGCACCGGGAGTAAAAGCCTGGTGCATTTGTGCTTATGTAGCACATTTTCTAATGAAAATTCTAACGACTTTTCGAAAACCGCGTTTTATCACCGAACTACTCCTCATCATAAGAGGCTACTTTTATTCGTTTTGGGGTGTTATTGTAGCGTTTTAAAGTTGATAATACTGTTTATAAAAGTGTTGATAAATATGTTTACTAAAATTGCCGAATAATTCTTATAATGCAAGGGAAACTTATATATTAATGTTGATTTTTAGTTGATATAATAGTAACTATAGTAACTAATTTAGGAGTGTTCTTATGCAACTGGAACCTTTTAGACCCTGGGGGGTCACTTTTGAGCCAGAGCTGCGGTGGAGCGAACTACACCGGGTTCTAACCAATATCGAGGCATATAAATTATCGACCCAGAGGATACCTCTTCCGCCTGATGAGAGAGCACGCCTCGATAAGTTGAATATTATCAGAACGATTCGCAGCACTACAGGCATTGAAGGCAATACGCTTACCGAGGAGGAGGTAGGCGCCGTGCTTGATGCTCCAGAAGGTGAAAGGACTAATCGCTCGCAAGAAGAACAAGAGGTTTTGAACGCGAGAGATGTTCTTGAATTTATAAAAAAAGATGCATCTCAAGAGTCAAAGTGTGTAATTACTGAGGGTTTAATACGCCACATCCACGAGCTGACTACACATGATATTGCTTATGAAAACAATGTGCCTGGGCATTACCGTATGCATGGAGCGAGAGCAGGCAGGTATCTAACACCTGATCCTGAAGAAATCCCTGCTTTAATGGGGCAATTCATAGATTTTATTAATGGTGCCTACATCACGAGAGATGGTTCGCCAGTTGTGAGGGCGATTCTTGCCCATTTTTACCTGGTATCAATTCACCCGTTTGGCGATGGAAATGGTAGAACGTCGAGAGGGTTAGAGGCATATATACTGTACGATGGTGGTTACAATGTCGCGGGTTTCTATTCGCTAGCGAATTTCTATTATAAGAATCGAGATTCTTATATACAGCAGCTCCAAGATGCACGTTTTAAGTATAACGGGAGTCTAACTGAGTTTGTTAAGTTTTCACTGAGCGGTTTTGCCCAGGAGTTAGAGAGCGTCGAGGACGAAATACTTAAATTTGTTAAAAAGCAGATGTATAAGAATCTGGTGCAAGAAGGCATCGAGCTTGGCATTCTTAACCACAGACAGTACACTTTACTTCGTTTCTTGCTCGACCAGCAAAACATGACGATAACGACTCGTGATATATTAAGTCAAAGGCATCCGCTTGCTATAATATGGAAAGAGATATCAAAAGCTACCCTATATAAAGACCTTCGTCAGTTGAAAAACATGGGGCTTCTTGTGCAAGAAGGGAAAATACTACGTATTAACCTCTCGCTTATGGATCGATTTACTTAGTACCAGGAAAGACGGAGTACTTTAGCATCTATAGTAAATAAGGATTATAGAAATCGAAAACCCTGTGAGCAAAGCCAGCCACAGGGTTTCAAAGTCGCATTGATTCCCATGTACTTGAAACCCTTGAAACCTATGTAACCTAAAACCCTCGCCGTTCAGAGAGTTCTCTTTTAGCGTTTAAATATATCTCACTATCTATGCCGTGCTTTTCGCCAAGGTGCTTAACCTTAAAGATACTGTCGCTCACTTTTGAGGCTGCTTTCTGCTTAGCATCTCGCTCGAGCTTTACGTAATACTTCGCAGTGGTTGATATATTCGAGTGACCGGCCAGCTTTTGCGTAATGAACTGATTCTCGTTTACCACCGCTGAGATCGAACAGAACGTATGGCGCAGGTTGTGAAAAGTGATCTTCTTATCGCTAGGGATTATCCCTTTATCTTTGGCCGCTTTTACTGCATTCCTGAACCACCGCGTTATCCTGTCAGCATCAACAGGGTTTCCATCCTCCAAAGGGAACAGCCAGCCATCCCCGGACGTTGGAGCGTTCTTCTCATATTCCAGTAAAGCAGCCTTTAAATCATCGACCATCGGCGCCTCACGGGTCTTATTGTTTTTCGGTAGGCATACCTGGCCTTTATAAAGGTTTCGCTCGATACTAACGATGTTCTCCTTAAAGTCGATATCGGACCATTTTAACGCGCGGATCTCTGAAAGGCGCATACCGGTAGTGACCGCAATCATCAAGAATACCTTAAACACACCCTCGGCGTTATCAACTAGCCCGCGCAGCTCTGGTATGGAAAGCGTTTGCGGCTCGTGGTTCTCTATAGAGGGCTTCTCGATGTTAGCGCAAGGGTTCGAGCGAAGGATATTAAGCACGCAGGCAGCTTTAAAGATATTGCTTAGCACAACCAAGTGGTACTGTATTGTTCTATTTGACAAACGGCCTTCTTTTATAAGGTTGGCCTTGTACCTTAGAACCATGGCTGGGGTAACTTTTTCAACCCTTTGCGCACCAAAGAAGGGAATTAAATGCTCTCTCGCAATCATACTGTAAGAAACAACCGTCGATGGCTTGAGTTTGCGTGACGCGATATACTCCCCTAGCCAGGTGTTATCGGTAAAGTCCTTAAATGTCTGCTTTGTGGGTGGTGTATAGGTATTGTCGTCAATCGCGCGGATTATCTCTTTTAACTTTTTCTCGGCTTCCATTCTCTTTGTCGTTTCTGCTGAAACCCACTTCTGCTTTTTTGTAATCGGGTCCGTGTAAACGCAGTACCACCGATCACCTTTTTTCTGCACTGAACCTAACATAGTTTCAACCTCCTTTGGTCCCCTATAGACTTTGCAACCCTTGAAACCGAAAAGCTATAAGCCGATCCAAACTACTCTTTAAGCTTATCTTGACCTGGCTCTAGTTCTATAATAGAATAGATTGAGTAATGATGTCAACTGATGGCAACTAATGACATAGCGTTTAGGGAGATAACCATGCGATATTTAACACTTGATCAGGTAGCAGAGACATTGCAAGTAAGTAAGCGCTCTATTTATAGATGGATCGAAAAACGTATATTGCCAGCAATCAAACTTGAGGGCTCCTACAGAATATCGGAAGAGGATCTAAATAGGTTTCTGGAGGAGAGGCGTGTATAAAAAGGATCTCGAGGAGTACAAAGGAGATACTGACCATCTAATAAGGTGCCTGCAGATTGCTTCTGAGTTCAGAGAGCTTGAGAATAATACCCAAGATAAGCTAACGCCAGAACTTCGCAGAAGACTCTGGCAAATGTGGATCAATGACTTCTTCATTTTCGAAGGCGATGAGAGAGCTGCACAATTCTTTAGTGAACGCTCCTTGTTAACCATTGAGTTTTGGTACAACGCTATATTGTTAGGAGAAGAGGCTAACGGCAACTACGATGAGGGATACAATGAGAAGATTGAGTGCCTATGCCTTCAGCACCATGCCGGTTTAATAGACCTGGAGTGCTCTATTTTTGATGTTACCCTTGAGCATAAGGCGAATGCCATACATAGGATTAACCCTGCAGAAAATAGAGAAGCCGCTGATCATGTTGTCAGAGAAGCATTCAAAGGTCTGGATACAGCTCCTAATCTTGGCAAGTTAGTAAGTCTAGCCAAAAACATTATCGAGAAGAAGATACCTCGGCACAAGCGGTATCTCGAGAAAGAAAAACCATATGGCGAAGAAAGACCAGTGGATTCTCAGCTTATGAATGAACTATTACAGCCTCGAAGCCAAGGTAATATGATTAGCTATGAGATTGAGTGGTCGTCCATAAGAGAGGAAGGTAAGCAGGAACTCTATTCGTATTATGAGAAAACTTTTCAAGGGCAAAAGCCAGAGAACTTCAAGAAGATTACTGAGTTTGTCATTGAGAACTTACGCAGACCCTCGGATAGTGAAGCAGCGACAATGCATGTTTCGCCTAGAACGGTTGATCGCTGGGTACAATCCCATAAACAAGAACCGCTAAAATCCTTACTGCAAGCCACGTTTACCCCTCAGTAAAAATATTTCTAAAAAGTTATAAATAATTGGCGCTTTTTGCCCTTCCCCGATCGGTTATAGATGAGAGCACTAATATAAGGAGGTTTGACTTGGCACAAATCACACTAGAGATTACCAACACTGGGATTAAGCGCATCAAGGCTGAAGGCGCGACAGCTGAAGAACGTCTTAGTTGTCTTGTCTTTATGCAAAGGTTGCTTCCTGCCTTTGAGCGTTTCGAGCCTATCCTACAGGAGTATCTAACTAAGGAAGGTGGGATAGAAAAAACATAGGGTAGAACAGAGTACAAAGAAGTTAATAGGTAAGCGAGAACGCACCTGCGTTCTTTTTTTATTGGCGCGCCCAGCTAAGCTGGGCCGCACTTGCGGGTGAAAGTCCCGTTCCGGTAACCACCAAGGGGCCGGATAGCTAATCCCGGTGCGTCGCAGTAAT
>NZ_JBTSLF010000092.1:0-10838 GCF_054640775.1 Candidatus Aquicultor sp.
CAGCAGATCCGGATCTGTTATACCTGTCAGCTCTTCCGATTCAAAAGGGTGTTTAAGAAAAAGGATATCCACAAAGGGCAATACCTCATGAAACGCAACCCTCGCCTCCTCAGCTTCCCAAAGACCAGAGCGGTAATGCGGGTCATACGACACCTCGCCCGTCCTATTTTCTTTAACAAGTCGACACGCCTCATAGACCGCGCTACGGCTGGTCTCAGAGATTGCTTGGCTTACCCCCGAAACATGCAGGCATTTTCCTGCGGCAATATACTCGGTCTTGATATCATCGACGGACAACGTCGAAGCGGCGCTCCCCTCACGATAATAGGCAAGCTCCCGACCGCCTCCCATGAACGCCGCATCGAAATACACGCCGTTCTTAAACCCTGGGATCACTTTAACCAGCGATAGGTCGATTCTCTCATTAAGCCACCCCTGCAGCAAAAACGGCGCAAAATGATCTTCGCCGACCCTGGTTATATAGCCGGTCCTCGACCCAAGCCTCGAAGCTGCGACGATCGCGGTAATAGTATCACCACCATAGGCTTTACGAAATACCTCTGTGTCTGCAAGAGACGTTCCACTAGTGAGCTCGACTAAGCATTCGCCAATCGAAATAATATCAAATTCAGGCATTGGACTCCCCTATAGTAAGCGAAAGGATGCTGGTGTCACGCATTAGTAGACTATGCCGGTTTCCAGGTCGAGCTAGCCTAAAGTATAGGTGCGTAGCACACTTATTTGTTCCCGTCCTAATTTGGATATAAACCATATCGCCTAATAAAACCCTATGAGCACTTTATGATAGTAACTGATAGGCCAACAATCCCAACCCCTTTCAGGAAATCATTCGCATTTACGGTATTCCTTTAAGAAGGAGGTCTGTCTGCTCTTGAGGATTCCAGACATATGGGTTGTGACAATCAAGACACACGGAGTCGAGATCGTCCGCAACTTGCGAGTGGTCGAATTCACTCACCAAAGCAAGTGGGGTCGGTGATTGGCTGTTCTCAGAAGAGTTGAGCACGCTTTCGGTAACTGCGCCGCTTGGTAACGTGCGGGATTCCCCCGGGGCTATCGGTGTTACCCCATCAAAATCAACGCCGAAGAGACCGTCTTTCAGCATCTTCCAGCCCATGGTTTTGTGCGGCCAACTAAAACCATCGTCGCAGCAGGATGAAGAGATGGCGACATTCGAACCTGCCCGCCAATCTTCCGAACGCATGGTCGTTGTTTTTGAACCAATCCAATTTGCGGTAAAATTCGATGCCGAAGCACTGATGTTGCTCGCCAGTGGCTTAGACGGCCATTGCTTATTCCCTCGCAGATCAGAAGGCGAGCTGTGGCAGATATTGCACTCGCTTGATCCCCGATGGCACGACCTGCATGTAGGCCCATCGTTCTTGCCGTCCTCGGAATCAAACACATAATGCATTCCGTCCGTGCGCTCGTTTGAATCGTGCCCGTTGCCGAATTCATACCCTTCGCTATAGTTCCTCAACGCCCTGTCCTCAGAGAATAAAGCGACCTTTTGCGTAGAAAGGCCGGCGTTACCATCATGGCAATCAACGAAAAACTCGCTGATATGAAAGCCGTTTTTCATCATGCCGGATGACGTATCGAGAAAACCGATCGGCTGGTTCCAATCTATCGCCTGCTTATTAACGGCCGCCCGCTGAAGTTTGCCGCCAATCGACATGGTTCTTGCACTCATATCCCGATCGGAGATCTCTTCTCCGGTACCCTGGTCGATTTCCCTGTCGGGGTTTTTTAAGAGCAGCCATGACCCGGCCGGATACTGTACCTCGCCTTGTGGGTTCATCGCAGACGTAAAAGTAGTGTGCCCCGGGTTGTAGATTGGGTATGTTATTTCACCGTCGTTAGAAAAACCCAGAAGGCGTTGCGGGTTGGCGTGCGCGCTATGGCAATCGAAACACGAGAAACCACCCAGCCAGTAACTTGGAGTGTAGGCCGGATACGTATCATCGGGTGCCTTCCATTTACCGCTGGCGAGACCGTACCCCATCGAGTGCCCTACTTCGTATTCCCTAGAAACCCCAAGGTCGTTATCCGTTTGAATATTAAAGCCCGAACCGGCGCCGGCGCCATGACACCACGCACATGCATCGAACCGCTCGTCTGACCTAGTGAGTTTAAATGTGCCCGAAGACCGGTTCGACGCATGGCACTCACGGCACTTATGCGATGTCGTAAGATACCCGCCGTGCGCACCCACTGCAACGGACGCGGCCAGCGCACCACCCTCTCCCTTAACCATCAGGACGCGTGATTGTGTATGGTCTTGAGGGTTATTGTAGTTAAATGCGTCGGCGCCCAAAGTAGCCGGGTCATCCCACTTGCCGTAGGGATGGGTTTTGCTTTGGAACCCCGGGTAGGCGTTGTCGACCCCCTCAGCAACACCGGACCAGCTGCTACCGGTGATTTCTTTTGATACATAATCAATCCCTGTGTTAACGTTCATGGCCCGTGCGCTCGGTAAGGATAGCGCAGATATCACTATAATGCCGATCAAAACGAGTGTCCTTTTCATCCATACCACCTATCGCCGGCCAGCCGAGACAGTCTTTACCATGATGCCCACCGCTGGTAAAAGCCGGTAATTCGAGATGCTGCTTATTGATACCGGCGATAAGTAGACGCGAAACGCGTTACCATACCTTTTCAAAACAGGATATCGTAGGTACGTATAATGTAGTAATTTAGATCAGCATGAGTTCATTTTTTTGGATAGAAGAAGCGCAGATTGATGAATCGTTTCTGCAGGTAATACCCTTAGCAGAAGACGAGAGCCGACGAGGGTAAGGATTCCATACGGCTCAGGGGCAGGTGTTCATGCTGCACCATATGAGCAGCTCAACCTGTTCTGCGCCTGAAATTACCGGTCGGGTGTGCGGTCTTGTTAAGGCGGATGCGTTTAAGTAATTGATATGCCGCCTGGCAGGGATTTAGGGGAGCCCATGTAAAAAGGCTTCTTTGGCCTGAGGATTCCAGGCCTTTGGGCCATGGCAATCAAGACATAAGGAGTCGAGATCTTGTGCCGGCTCCGAAGCAAGGGAAAGCTGGGCGACAAGGTGGACTCTAACTTGGCCGAGGCTAATAGGTGCTCCGTCGATATCGACTCCGAACAGCTCGTCTTTTAACATCTTCCAGGCTAACGTGCGATGGGGCCAGGAGACACCGAGACTGACACAATCGGGCGAGCAATTTATATCCGAGGAGACGCTGTTCTTTTCAACATGAAGATTGTTTATAATGCCGGCGGACGGCTTTTTAGTTAGAGACATACCGGAGGAGCCGTGGCACATATCACAATCGCTGCTGCCGCTATGGCACCTCCTGCAATCAGGTCCGTTGTTGTGCTTGTCTTCCGGGTCGAATATCGCTTTTCCGGTAAGTCTGTCTATCTGAGAGTCATGTGAGTGCGCCTCAACGTAGCTTCTGATTCCATAATCGCCGCTTAAAGCCTGCTCTTCAGAAAACACTAGAGAGGTGTTATTGTGAAGCCCTGCGTCGCCATCATGACAGTCAATACACGTCCGGTTGACCATATTCACGTTGCCGTAAGTAGTAGCTGCACCTGCACTGGGCGAACTGCTAGTTTCAAAACCGTCCCATTTTATGACAGTGGCCTGGACGGGGTATGGGATAGACAGAGAAAAATTCCCCTTGTCTCCATCGTAGATCTCGGCCCCGGTCTCGACGTTAAACTCCTTATCCGGGTTCTTCATTAAAATATTGTTATCGAAATCGCTGTTTATGGCCTCGTAAAATGGTGTGCCTTTAGCTTTATGCCTTATGCCTTGGCCCGGAAAAGGATGCGCCGGGTGGCAGTCGAGACACGACATGCCCCCACGCCAGTACTTGGCGGCAAAAGCGGGGTACGTATCATCAGGCGCTCTCCACTTACCTGATGCAATACCGTAGCCACGGCTATGACCTGATCCTTTTTCAGAACCATTGAGTTCGTCGTTGTCCATAACGACGAAGTATGCAGAGCCCGCGCCATCCGCATGACACCAGTCACACGAACCGTCGTTGGTCTTGCCGATATTTATGGTTTTATAGCCAACCCCGTTGGTGAATCCATGGCATCCCCTGCACCTACCCGGCGCGGTGACGTATGTTCCAGTAAGAGCTATATTAGTTAGTTTCTTAATTACTTGAGTCTGTTGCGAAGACGTATCGAACGCGTTGCGTCCGACGAGCTGCGAAGTATCCCATGTAGTTGGATCATTAGAATCATTAGCTACTGCGTATGGCACTGAAACAAAACACGAACCAATAAGGGCGACTGTAAGCAACAGTCTCTTTATCATTGTACCCAATCGTGCCTTTAACAAGCGTTATCTGGATTTCAAAGAAATACCTTATATGTATCGGCACGTAACTGGGAATTTTTAGGACTTACGTCTTATGGGATGTAGAAGGCGCTGCAATATACGTCGGGTTGTGGGGGCGCGAGAGAAATGATCAGCTACCGATGAACAGTTACGGCAGCCGTATCTCGATGGCCTGAGGGAGTTCGAAGTCCCCGATGAGGCATTTTTTAACGGGCGGGCATGGGCTAAACCATACGGTTTCAGTTACCGTATGGCCGGGCTTTAATAGATGGGATTCAAAAAATATCGGATCGGTACTAATCTTATTCCAAATGGGAACCTGGCCGTACGCGTAAGTAAATTGGGTATCTCCATAGGATGCTATTATCTTCTCCAACTCCGGACCCTGCAGCCTCCAGCCGGAGTCGTATTTAGCGGGGGCATCACCGACGTTCTGATACACGAACGTCATTTTAAACGCTTTTCCGCGCCCGTTTCTTAAGATTTGCATCCCGATGCCACCTGCGCTGTTTGTATATGATCCAAGGAATTCCTGATCCGGCACCTGGTTTGGATTGACTACTTCTATTTTCTTGAGAAGCGCCTTACCGCGGATACATCTCTCACCGTGCAGATCCTCAAATACCATATCTGCACTAAACAGCTGGGCTTCGTTAGATGAGGGCATCGATTGACCCTTGACGGGAGCGGTGGCAATAACTGTTGGCTCGGTATTTTTAGCCATGCCTGAGCGCTGCGATCCTTGTGCCGTACCACCCTTATCATTTTGATCATTGCGATTGGCTACTAAAAGATTGGACGCAAGCCCGATAAGAATGATCAGGACAAAGGCCACAACAATATCTGCGCGCGAGGTTGTGTCCTTAAACAGCCTAGTCAAGATATTCATTTAATGGATAACCTTAGCGATAAAGACTAATCCTATTCCTCTGAATTCTCTTTTTCATCGGCGTCGGTGCTTGCGCTTATCCTTGTCTTAAAGAAATAGCCGATACCAGCAGCGATGGCGATTGGGATTATATAGATGAGTAATGAGGTGCCGTATGATGAGCCCCCGTTGGATTCGTCCCCTATTTGTTCGCTTTGCTTTACTTCTTTATTTAAATCTCTTTGGCTTACCGCGCCAATTGAGGACTTTGCCGCTACATAGAGAATCCCCTTGGGCCCAATGGAAACCTTGCCGCCAACCTTTGCCCTCCATACCATAGCACCACCCTTAGTAGTGCAGGTCAGGTAGCCATCGGTTGAACTCTCGAAAATATTACCGGCGCCGTCAATTACAGTCGGTCCCTCATGCGAGTTATCGGGGCTGTCATACATCCATTTCTGTGCACCGGTAGGCAGTACAGCCTCTAAATAGCAGTTGCCCTGCCAATACTGCCTATCATCTGTATAGTTCAAAGAAGTCGTACTGATAATTATATTGCCGTCCTGTTGCAGTGCGGGCATATTTACCGATTTGCCTTTTGCCTCGTAGAACCACTTCAAACCGCCATTTGGCTTAAATGCATAGAGACGACCTTTTTCCAGCTTATTCCCTGCCGACCGCAGATTATCATCTTGTTCGGTTAGTAAGCCCGCGTCTCTTGTCATGCCGAAATAAACCGTGCCATCGGGCGCTAAGACGGGCGATGATAGTTGGATTGATCCGCTTATTCCGCTAACTTTATATTTCCACTTAAAAGAACCGTTAGGATTAAGAGTGTAGAGGCACTGGTCCTGTGCGGTAAAGTAAACGCTGTTATCGTTTCCTAATGCCGGCGCGCTGTCTATCTGCCCCTCGGCAGTGTACTGCCACTTGATCTTGCCGTCGCTAGAAACGGCATAAAGGGTCTTACCTTTTACGGTACCGACATAGAGAGTGCCGTCTTTACCAAGCGTGATGCCACCAAGGGACTCGCCGTTAAGGGGCACCTGCCATTTTACGAAACCATTGGTCTTATTTAGCGCCGCCAACGTCGTACCGATAACCGCATAAACGGCGTCTTTCCCGACTGCCGGAGAGCTTGTTACCTTTCCTGTGAGCTTTGATACCCAACGCACTTTCTTGTCGGGGCTAAAAGTGAACAACCCTGAGTGGCCGGATGCGTCACGCTTCGATGAATTGGTGGATGTCGTCGAGGAGGACTCTTTAAGCGGGGTAACATCAACGCCGACATACAAATTGCTATCTTCGTCCACGACTATCGGGGACGAAGGCTTACCGCTCGTGCCGAGCGAGATGACCCAGAGAATCCCCGGTTGAGTTGGGGCAATATTGCTGGTACGACCGGAGTGGCTCGTATCATGCTGGTAACCACCCCAGGTATCGGTTACAGCTGCGAGCACAGGAACCGATAATCCAAATAGCAAAAGCGGAATTACTCCCGCGAATAACACCACAACTCTACGCATAAAACCAGATCGCCTATTAACAAGGATCATATCTTTCCTCTCATCTCCTTGCACCATTTGCTTATTACATCCCAGACCAAGGTATATCCACATCGATAAACCCTAGATAATGATAACACAAGTCGGCAATCATTCTATCCCCAAGTCGGCCTCTAATTTGCATGAAAAGCTTCCAGTCCGGTAGGAGTTGAAACAAGCGGGTATCATAAATGTAGTGTTGCTATTCGCCAGGCGATTTTAAGGCAGATGGGAGTGATGGAGATGGCAGAGGCGCGGGCGAGGAGAGAAGAAAATGAGATGCGGGCGAGAGCCGGTTTACCGAGAAATATCGCTGAAGCCCCGGAAACGGTCGTCGCTCATGACCGCATTCGCTGGGGACCGATTTGGGCCGGTATCATAACTGCACTTGCTACGCTGCTGGTATTAAGCGCAATCGGGGTCGCGTTCGGTTTTGCAACCAGAAGCGTTACTACACTTACCGCGGCACGCTCGATTGGTATCGGGCTCGGTATTTGGACGGCCATCAGCGCGATTATAGCGTTGTTTTTGGGAGGTTTTATCGCGGCCAGGTTTATGCCGCTAGATACAAGGGGTGTTGGCATGGTGCACGGGGTCGCGGTCTGGGCGATGACGCTGGTGCTGGGCACTATCCTGGCGCTTCTTGGTATAAGCGTTACTCTTGGGATTTTGGGAAGCGCAGCCGCCGCCCAGGGCGGGGTCGTAATCGGCCCGCCGCAGTTGAGCACCGCTTCGAGCTTGATCGCATCGAGTTCGGGTTGGTTTATTCTCTGGTCGCTGCTGGCGCTTGGCACGGCCGTGCTCGGGGGCTACCTGGGAATGGCAAATAACCAGGCAAGCAGGCGGCAATAGGTGCGAGTCTCGACTCCTGCAATTTCTTGGCGTACTCGGCCATTATCAGGCCGCCCGCCTTCGGATCGGGCATTGCAAAATAGAAACAACAAACGTATTTCACCATACGTTTCAAATTTACTTCGATTTCCGCCATATCCCCGCTGTGTCCTATGTCTCTGCTACAACGTTTACTTCGAATAGACTACGGTCAAGCTTGTACCGGGACGCCGTTTCTCCCGGTGAATTGTGCCTTGTCTTTAATTCGGGATAACTTTGAGTATTCCTCTTTTTTTGAATCTATTATAAAAGAACTCTTTTACGAGATATTAAAACCCTTCTTGCATATCTCGCGTTGAGCCTCCTACCGGAATCGAACCGGTAACCTCTCGATTACAAGTCGAGTGCTCTGCCAGGTTGAGCCAAGGAGGCACGTTTAGACCTAATGTTGTAGATCAATGAACTATGCGACCGATAGAGCAATAAACGCTAGGGCAAATAAAGCAATACAATCTCCCGTACATTTCCCGTCTCGTTTGTCTTTTACACAGGAGCCGGCCAGCTAACGTAACCGTGGAGCAATGGATCAATGGACCGCAATGTCACGGTTAACGTCTTTTGAAGCTTCTCCATATTCCATATGCTATAAAAGCTCTATTGTTCGATTGTCAATTGTTCCATTGCTCTACAAAATTGCCTGCTTTTGGCAATTTTGTGGAGGGAGAAGGATTTGAACCTTCGAAGGCTTCGCCAACGGATTTACAGTCCGTCCCCTTTGGCCACTCGGGAATCCCTCCTTATCCGGGCTATTTCCAGAGACTACATAAAGAAAAGCTGTGCTCAATATCACAGCTCAACGACCCTGATAGCCAAGCATGATTATACCATACGGGATTTGAAAGTATCAACTTGCACGTTGCCAGAAACAGGTTTTCCCTGTTTTTGGAGTATTTACATTATCCTCTTGTATGATTGCACCTCGACGTGCGATTGCCCGCTGTTGCCGGTGTTTTTCAGGCGTTCTTCGAGAAGAACGAGGTTGACCGTGTCTTCTTTGTTGTATGCGAGGAGGCGCTCGAGCGCAGTTTCGTCCCTATGTCTGCGATATCTGCGCCAGAGAATCCTGGGGTCGTCCTCGTCGCGCCCGAATATATCCCTGCTGATGCCAAGCGCTTTTTCGACGGCCTTAAGCCCGCCTTTCAGGTTGTTCTTCCAGCAATCGTACATGAGATCGCGCGACTCGTGTGTGCGCCGTAAGTTTACTCCTAAATACTGGTTGATCACGGGCAGGTCGAAGCGGTTGCCGTTGTAGGTGTAGACCGTTTTTGTGCCATCGAGATGTTCAAGCAAGACACCGGGGGTAATCGCATCCCCTACCATCTGGATGAGGCTGCCGGTGTCGGCGATAAACATCCCTATTACGGTTAACTTATTCGAAAACGAGGTTTCAATATCCAGGTAAACTCTCACGCTGCTCCAATCGGTAAATCAGACTCAATTTTAACGCACCGGCTGATGTTCTCGCCAGTCTTTGTTTAAGCTAGTCTTACATTAGGATACCCGCTAAGATGATTTGGCGAAAGTCCTGTTTGGTATAATATGGCTGGAGGCATAGCGTGACTAAATTTTTCGTTGGAACTTGCAGCTTTACGGATAAGGGATTTGACGGGACGTTTTACCCACAGGGGATCGATCCGTCAAAGCGCATTTCGTTTTATGCGCGGCACTTTAACGCCGTTGAGATCGATAGCAGCTATTATGCGCTCCCATCAGAGAGAAACTCGCTGCTTTTCGCACAGCGCACCCCCACCGATTTTACCTTCCATTTCAAGGCGTTCGGGCTGATGACGAAGCACAAAGTGCAAACGAAGCGATTGGGGCGGGCGCTCTCGGTGCATCTACCGCCGGACTATGGGGCTCCGTTTGTCGAAGAGCCCCCCGTCGATATGCTTAAGCAGGCATTTGGTATGTTTTACCGGGCGCTTTATCCGCTGGAACTTGCGAAAAAGCTTGGTCTGGTGCTGTTTCAGTTCCCGCCGTATTTCATCAAAAACGGCGAAAATAAAGAGTATATCCTGCAGGCGCAAGAATGGATGGGGCAGTATCGCCTCGCGGTCGAATTCCGCCATAGCAGCTGGGTGCGTGGGGATGAACTTGAAGATACGATGCGGTTTCTGCGGGAGAACGGCCTTGCCTACGTTTCGGTCGACGAGCCCCAGTTCACATCGGGCTCGACGATGCCACCGATCGCCGAAGCCACGACTACCATCGCCTACCTCCGGTTTCACGGTCGCAACACGAAGAACTGGTTCAGGAAAGATGCTACGGTCGCCGAGCGGTTCGACTACCTGTACGACCGGGACGAGCTTGAGGAATGGGTCCCGAAGATCCATCAGCTAGAGCGTGATACCGACCAAATCCACCTCATGTTCAATAACTGCATGAACACCTATCCCGTGCAAAATGCACGGGATATCGCGGATTTGTTGGATGTTCTTCCGGGAGAGAAACGGGTCGAGCTTATCAGCCAGCCAAACCTCGGTTTTTAACGGTAATCAACAACCCCGCAACCGGCTACTTCATAATAGCCAGAAGCCTGAGCGCCGCCTTGTAGAGAAGCCAGAAGATAACGATGGTTATGAGGGATGAGAACTCGATGATCATGGTTCCTGAAGCCACGTTTCCGACAATTCCCTGGAATATGCCTACAAAGGCGTTTGTGAAGTTATAGATCAGGGTTACGAACGCGTTGTGCGAGTTGGCCCCGATAAGCTTAAACGCAAATCTGAGCAACACAACCGCGACCATGATCCAAAATATATAATCCACGATCAGCGCGATTTTAATATTGGAACTCAGTTCTGTTGGCGTTTTAATTCCGGCAGAAGCCGAGCTTTCATTGAGAACCGGGGTCTCGATCTGGGTGTGGTTTTCTACCTTTTCCATGAACGCCTCCTGGGCCGTCGCTAAGACAGTGCATGGTCGTTCGACTCCAGATTATTATACGCTAGAGAAAACGGAATGCATACAGTTTTTTAAGAACATTTGGAAGTCAGGAGCCGTTTGTCATTGACAGAAGCGTGGTAGATATACTTTAATATATTTAAAACTATTTATATATAGGTGTAAAATGGCGAGTAAGATTTTAGTGCAGTTGTTTGATGCACTTTCGGATGATACCAGGTTAAGAATAGTGATTATGCTGAGTAAGCAGGATGCCGACGCGAGCTGTCA